>JAAWLQ010000065.1 GCA_022797995.1 Lachnospiraceae bacterium | reverse complement strand
GTGTATTTCTCATTTTCCGTGATTTTCAGTTTTCTCGCCATATTCCAGCTCACCCATAATATACCAGATGGGCCTCTGTATCCCATCCTCCGGCAGCTTCACACCCGACTCGGGAAGGTAGGATTCCACGCCTCCCACCGGGGCAAAGGCCGCGAATTCCTTCGGCAGCAGCCGCATCAGGCATTGGGTCATCCCCGCCCCGTTGGAATGCCCCGTGGCGTAAATCCGGGTGGTATCAATGGGATACTCGCTCTTCATCACCTTCAACAGTTCCTGAAAGTACAGAATATCGTCTGTCCCGTAAGCTTCCTCTCCTGTCACTCCGGAATCCCACCAGTCGGTAGGACACATTTTATAAGGACCTCCGACAAAAAATCTCTCGTTAAACCGGGGATATGCCGTCGTATACACCACGAAGAATTCTCTTTCCTCCGCAACCGCATGCCAGTAAGTATTTTCCGCAAAAAACAGTCCATTGCAGGAAAAGCCATGGCTGGCAATCACCAGCGGAAGCTTTCTCTCAGGATTTTTCCGATATGCGGAAGGCTCATAAATATGAAAATGCCGCTTCAGACCTCCTGCCCTGATCTCCCGGCGAATCAGCCCCATAGACTCTTCCGTACCGGAAAACTGTACATCCCCGTTTCCGCGGTCGCGCCATCGCTTATATTGTGTCACAAAGCCGACCATTCTGTCAATCAGTTCGTCCCCTGACAGCGGTACTCTTTCGCTGTACCAGACCTGCTCCGCCCTCAGTCCCTGTATGGGATGAGCTCCGCCGGCTCCAGGCCCGGGCGCCCAGATCTCAGCCATGTCATTGTGTACGGAAGCTCCATTGCACTGATTCGCTTCCTTCATGAAGGCCAGCAGCCTTTTCCCGTCCTCGCTTCCGTCCATAATCCAGGCAGGCAGAGGGCATTCCGCCTTCGATACGTCCGTGTCACCGTCTGATGGAAGCTTTCGTAACAGTCCATCCATTTCCTCTGAAAAGCCGGTTTCTCCGGCAACCGCGAAGGCGGCCAGCGTACTGCCATAGAGAAGGGAGAACAGAGATGCCATATAAGCCCCGCTTCCCAGCCCCAGCGCATAGTGGGAGCAAACGGTGGGAATGAAATACTGGTTATCCTGAGCCTCCAGCAACACCCGCAGCACGAAATCCATATCCCTTCCGGGCCTCTTCCTGTCCCAGTCTCCCTCAGGTGCGATAAATACTCCCACCGTCTCATATTTCTCCAGGATCCTTCCCCAGTCATATGCCCGATACAGTTCCTCCGCCGTCTGACCTGCCCCCGCGAATACAAACACCAGGTTTGCGGCATGCCGGGCCGTAGGAGGCACATGGAAAGCATATTTTCGTTCTTCTCCCGCGGCGTTTCTCACTTTTCCATGGAAAAATCCTGTGTGTATCATGCGATAGGGATTCTCCGGGTCCACCGCCGGATGTTCAATCTGCCTCCGGGCATTCCTGCCGGGCAGACGCTCTTCTAAAGAGTCCCACAGCCTGTTAAAACCGGGCTGAAAGTAAAAGTAATCATAATCAGCCATAAATTCCTTCTCATCTCCTCTCTATTCCGCGCCCTGAGATTGTCTTTGTTCCGGTTCGGTTTCTTTTCTCTTTTCCACTGTACCATTCAGAAAACTGCCATTTCTTTCAGAACATCGAAGCTGCGCCTTCTCACTTAAGCTCGATGCGATATTCCGGCAGCAATTCTACGTCTCGTAATTCACAGCCATTCTCCACCGGCAGGTCATAGTACACTTCCGTTCCGTAACTGCAGGGCAGCGGATTATCACTGGCATAAATCCGGATGGTCAGCTCTTCGGGATACCCAAAACGTCTCAGAGCAAAATGCCATCTCTCACCGTTGGTAAACCAGTCGTCCACCAGGGCACCGTTCTGATAGACTTCCGCCCGGTCTCCCAGATAATCTATGGAAGCATACAGCTGATGTACCGCATTCTTCCGGAATCCTTCCATGGTAAGCCGGTACTCTCTCCACAGCAGTTTGCCGTCCCCGTCCTTTTCCTCCCGTAAAAACAGGCTCTTCGCTTCCGGCCGCACCGGCTCCGGTACGCTGACAGGAATACTTTCCGCCCCTCCTGTCTCCCGGTAAACGGTTAATTCCTCTTCCGCCGCCTTCGTAAGCAGATATTTTCCCCCGTCCGCTTCTACCAGGCAGCTGTCCCCATGCTCCGTGATATACAGCACATCCGCCACCCGGAAGGCATGATTGGCCTCCTGTGTGGTCAGTACCACTATATTTCCCGCTTCTCCTTTCCATTGAAACAGGGGCTTCTCCAGGTCAGTGTAGAAGAATACCCTCTCCCCGATTCTGCACAGCAGACTGGCATTGGTCAGCTCCAGCTTTCTCTCTCCCACAGACAGACCGAACGGAATGACGGCGCACTCTCCCGTTTTCAGAGAAAGGTGCGGAATCGTTACTGTCCCCTCTTCCGTAACCAGCTCCACAGAAAAGTCCTGGTGCGGCTCCATTTTCCGCCGTCTCTGGTGATTGTTCAGGAACAGAAAGCCGGTCCCCGCCGCATGGTTCATTCTCACCGCCGCCCGAAGGGTGTGCATATCCTCCGGAGACTCCGGCTGTACCTCCGGGAAATGGACCTCTGCCCCCGCCAGAATCTCCCCGTAATCCTCCATCAGGAAATGCATCTTCTTCAGCCTGCCGAAGCTCTCGTTCAGCTCCCCGGACTCTCTGATACAGGTCTGGAAATCATAGCATTTGATGGGTAAATTATTGTATACATCTGTCGCCTGGGACTCCTGCAAAGTACTGTATTTTCCCTCCGGATTGATGCCTCCGTGATACATGTAATACCCCGGCAGATTCCCGCCGCTTCCCAGGATGCACAATGCCTGCGCCTCCGTATCCTCCGGCCAGGGATAGGGCCGCCTGTGGCTTGTGGGCTGAATTCCTGCTCCCAGCTCCGCCGTCAGCCAGGGATATCTGTACACATCATAGGTAGTCCTTCTCCCCTCGTGGCTCTTGCGGTCGGAGCCGATATTGTCATCTATTTTATAGGATTCAAAAAGGAAGCTGCTGCCCGCGGGCAGTTCCTTTGTGTGCGTGGCCCAGGGTGCATCCACATAACCTCCCAGCATGGGAAGGGTCTCATCCTCCACCACATAGGAACCCCATCCGGTGGCGGAATAATAAGGCACTTCAAATCCCGCCGCTATGGCCATTTTCTTCAGCTGTTTCATATGAGCAAGCCCTTTTTCCGCATCCGCCGGGCCGCCGCAGTGTCCGTATTCGTTCTCCAGCTGTACGCCGATCACCGGGCCGCCGTCCTTACACATCATCCCCCGGCACTGCTCTCCCAGTTTCCCGAAATATTTCTCCACATACCCCAGATACTCCGGTTCATTCACGCGCACTTTCTCCTTATCCATATGCGCAATCCAGTCCGGAAATCCTCCGTTCCTGCACTCTCCGTGAGCCCAGGGGCCGATGCGCAGCCACGCCTGCAATCCCGTCTTCTGACACAGCTCCAGGAAATGCCGCAGATTCCTGCAGCCGATAAAATCCCATTCCCCTTCCTTCTCCTCGTGGTGAATCCAGAAAATGTAGGTGGCCACAATCGTTATGCCTCCGGCTTTCATCTTCTGCAATTCTTCCTCCCAGCTCTCCGGCTCATACCTGGAATAATGGAATTCGCCCATAACCGGCAGAATTCTCTTCCCGTTTTTCAGCAGGCTGATGTTATCCACCTGATACAGATTACCATCTCTATCCTTTCCCCCCATGGGAAGCAGCCCGGGAGCTTTCCTTTTCGAAATAATATTAATCTGATTTCTCATAGCTTCTCCTTATTTTCCGTTCCGCAGTCTCTTTTATTTATAATAGTCCCATTTGGCCCGGCACACGTCCTCGCGGACTTCCTTAGCAGCCCCGGTTATTTTTGCCTTTACCACCCTTCTCTGATTTCCCGTTTTGTACAAAAGAGGGGCGGTGACTGCTCACTGCCCCTCCTGGTGCCACCTGCACAGCGGTTTACTTATTTTCCAGGAACTCCTTCGCCTGACGCTCTACCTCATCCAGGATATCCTGCATGCCTGCGTCCATCATAGCCTTACGCAGAGCTTCGATGGAAGCGTCCACATCATCTACCAGACCGTTCAGCAACGGATCATAGTAAGTTCCCATTGCCGCTTCCACTGCCGCAAACTGTGTGCTCACGTTCTGGGAGTCGAAGCTGAATCCGCGATAAGGGTTCTCTGTCTCTTTGATATTCGCTTTCCAGATTGCCTCCAGCTCATCCTTTCTCTCGTCCAGAGCGGTCTTGTCGGCAATGTATTCTTTTCTCTGGATGGTCTCGTTGTTCCATCCCCAGTTACAGTTGCTGGACACACCGTAACCGCTCTCATCGATTACTTCATACTGATCGTCGCCCACAGCCTTCCAGTGCTTTCCTTCGATTCCCAGCATGGCCAGATCCTGAATGGCCGGATTGCAGTAGAACTCGTTCAGCACCATCATGGCTCTTTCCTTATGCTGGCTGTTGATGTTGATGGCCACACCGTTGTTGGTATAGGGATTCACATCCTTTTTCCGGTCAGACTGAGGGTCACATATGGTCACTTTCCACTCCGGATGCTCCGCATTGGCCTGTTTTCCGTAAGTCACACAGGAGCCCATGTTCCATACCATGGTTGCGGCACGTCCGGTGAGCAGACCGGTCTGGCGCTCGTCGCCGGAATTCAGCACGTCTTTGGACCAGCAGCCTGCATCTGCCAGTTCCTTCATCTGATGGCAGTACTCGCTGAAGCCGTCCCAATCCAGCAGGAAGTAAACCTTAGTATCATTGGGGTCATCATTGTTGAACAGTACAGTCTCTCCGGACTTCGGGGTTCCGGTGATACCTCTGAAGCCCTGTCCTCTGAACCAGGTATACCAGGGGCCGCCCTGGCTGGCGTACATGCCGTCTTCCGCACAGGCCAGATAGAACTGACGCAGCTCATCCCAGCTGGTGATGTCTGTCATATTGTACTTCTCCAGCAGATCTCCACGAACCGCCAATACATCCTGACCAAACTCACTGTTGTAATTGGGCACCATGTAAACCTGCCCGTCAATAGTTGCCTGCTGCCATGCCACTTCCGGAACCACCTCCCAGATATCTGGCGCATAGGTCTGGATAAATTCCTCGGACAGCGGATAGAAGCCGCCCAGAGCCACAGTCTGCTGATAATGTGCCCAGCCCGCCGCAGTGAAAATCAGGTCGAAATCCTCCTGACCGGAGAACAGCAGCGAATACTTCGTGTCGTGCTCGCCCCAGGACAGGAAATCCACGGAGATAGAGCAGTTCAGCTTCTCTTCCAGAATCTTGTTGATTTCACCGTACACTTCGTCGAAATCAGGGGTTCTGTCACCGATCAGATACATTTTCAGATCTACATGCTCGGAAGTGTCTATAGCTCCCGCACTTGCGGAACCGCTGTCAGGAGTTTCCGCAGAACTGTTTTCTCCGGAAACTACCCCCCCGGAATTGCCGGCGTCACTCTGTGTATTTCCGCCGTCATTTCCACAGCCTGCAAGCATAGCCACAGTCATGGCAGTGCTCAGAAACAATGTCATTACTTTCTGTAATCTTTTTTTCATACATACCTCCTTAAATTGTAAGCGTACTTTATTTTTACCGCCTTCGGAACATGGCGGACAGTACCGTAAGTTTGCTGCAGCCCACATTTAACCGGACCGCTGCTCCTTCCAGGTATGGCCAGGCGACTAGCCCTTGACCGCCCCGATGGTGATACCCTGTACGAAATACTTCTGTGCGATGGGGAATGCCAGAATGATTGGGCCGGTCACCACGATGGTCAGGGCCATTTTCAGGGTCTGGGTGGGCAGGGATATGGCGCTCACCACGGAGCCGGACACCGCGCCGCTGGAAATCAGCTTTTTATAAGCTTCTATATTATTTACCTTCTGATACAGGAAATACTGTAAGGGATACTTCGCTTCGTCTTTGATGTACAGCATGGCATTGTACCAGTCATTCCAGTAAGCCAGCGCAATGAAAAGTCCCACCGCCGCCAGAGCCGGTTTGATCAGAGGCATTACCACCTGAAACAGCGTCCTGACCTCCCCGCAGCCATCAATTTTGGCCGCGTCCACCAGAGACTCCGGAATCCCTATAATGTAGCTCTTCATAATCAGCAGATTATATACACTGAACATCAGCGGAAGCAGCAGTGCCAGATAATTATCCTGCAGCTTCAGTGTCCGGGTATACAGGATAAAGGTGGGCACCAGACCACCGTTGAACAGTGTGGTAAAGTAGAAGAAAAAGGAAAACGCATTTCTCCACTCAAAATCCTTCCTCGCCAGCACATAGGCTGTCATGGTCTGAATCAGAAGCCCCACAATCATTCCTACGATGGTCAGCACAATGGTAGTGCCGTATGCCCGGAAGATGACAATGGGTTCCCGGAATACATTTTGGTAAGCTTCCAGTGTAAACTCCTGGGGTAATACGGAAAACCCGTTCGCCGAAATCGCAGATTCCGAGGAGAAGGAGCCTGACAATACCATGATAAAGGGTACCAGGCAGACCAGCGCAATCAGCCCGCAGAACGTATAGGCGATAGCGTGCAGTGTAATCACATCTTTTCCCACTTTTACTTTTCCCAGATGATTATTTGACCTTGCCATATTCTCCACCTCCCTCAGAACAATGTATAGTCTCTGTCGTACATGCTGACCAGCTTGTTCGCCAGCAGAACCGTGACAAAGCACAGTACCGACTGAAAGAGACCGATTGCCGCCGACATGCCGAAGTTGTTGCTGGAAATCAGTGCTCTCATGGCCAGCGTGTCTATAACGTCCGTATATTCAAACAGCAGACCGTTATTTCCCACCAGGTTGTAGAACATGTCGAAGTTTCCTCTGAAGATTCCGCCGATGCTCATCAGGAACAGAATCACCATGGTAGGCATGATAGAAGGAATGGTTACCTTGAAAATTCTCTGGAACACATTGGCGCCATCGATAGCCGCCGCTTCATAGATGGAAGTATCCACACCCATAATCGCCGCCAGATACATAACCGACCCGTATCCCACACCCTTCCAGATATTAAAGAAGAGGAGAATAAACGGCCAGGACTGCGGGCTGGTATAGAAGGGAACCTTTTCTCCTCCCAGCGCCGTGATTATCCGGTTGATAAAACCGTAATCCGAGCTGAACAGGTTGAAGGCCATGACGCCAACGATAACCCAGGAGATAAAGTAGGGCAGGAACATCATGGACTGAGAAATCTTCCGGAACCATTTGTTATGTATCTCCGTCAGGAACACGGCCACCGCCACCTGTACCACAGTGCCGCACACAATGAACAGGATATTGTACAAAACGGTGTTCCTCGTCACCATTGCCGCCTGTCCGGATTTGAAGAAAAACTTAAAGTTTTCAAATCCATTCCAGGGACTTCCCCAGATGCCTCCGGCATAATTGTACTTTTTAAAAGCCATTACGATTCCCGTCATGGGATAGTACGCAAATACCAGCGTATAGATCACTGCCGGCGACAGCATTAGAAGATAAACCCGATACTTGTACAGCTTCTTCAAAAACTTCTTCATGCGCTTCCTCTTCTTCCTTTCCTTTGATTGCGCAATTTGTTGCGCTTATTTTCTCTTTCTTCCAAAATTTTTCTGGAATATCAACTTTAATAAAATTATAGAAAAATATTTTTTTGTTGTCAATTTATATATTTTTCAAATATCAATCTTTGAAATATACACTTTAACCAATTATCTGTTTTATATGCGCAATTATTGTTGCGCAATTGTGCGCATCAAAAAAACGCCGTTGATTTTCCATACGGCGTTTTTATTCCAGATATAATAGATTCATTTCCTTAATAAAATCCCCCCAGTCGGGATTCTGTAATTTTTCTCTCCTAGTCAAATAGTATTGATATTTGTATAATAGCCGTAGTCCTTTATTATCATACTCTCCGACTCTGTAGAGGTAAAATATCACATCAAACATTTCCAGCAACCGCATATCCTGTAGTCCTGTATCTAATTCATCTGCTTTACGAATTAACTGAAAGGGAAGATTATCATTGGAAGCAAAGTAGAGAAATCCTTTCGATGCCATGTAGGCCAGAGATAGCACTTCTCCCCTGTCCTCTGAATTTCTAAGAGAAGGAATATATTTTGAAAATGGCGCTATCTTATTTATGTATGTCTGCATCATTGCTGCTTCCACCGCATTTAGCTCTGCATTGGAATATACTCTCAGTCCTGACAACTCCTGAGATTTTGCATCTGCATATCTCCTTACATTCTCTGCCACAAGTTCGCCATATACAGACTCATGTATCGCCAAATCTGAAAAAGAATAGAACACAGGATCAAGCCAAATTTCGCAATACTTCTGAAAAGAAATAGCTTTAGCTCCTACTTTTGTTCTATCCGGCGGTATGAAGAAATTAGCATCTAAAAATATCGTCTGCCGGGGATTTTCAAACAAGCTGACTAATGCAGGGTTTCTTTCCCTTAAATCAACCTTCAGCCGCATCACCGCCTTCAAAAAGCTCCCGCAGTTCTTCCATATCCTCTCCATTCACGCAAAGCTCAAACCCAAAATCTTCCGGTGACTTACCAAACAATCCCAGCAATCTCACAAAATCATCATCTGTCATATACCCATCTTCATAATTCTGAATAAACAGCTCCAGAATCCGGCTGGATATCTCTATGCATTCGGTCTTCTCGTTTAATATTCTTTGGCACTCCCGCGCCATATTAGAAAAAATTTTTCCATATTTGCTGTCAGGATCCCTCGCGTCTATATGAAACAGATAGTAAAACATATCCTCCCCAATATATCCCTCTTCCCAGATACGGAATACAATAGAACGATATGGGAGCCACCATTCCTCCTGGAGCCGGGCTATAAAACGCAGCAACTGTAATTCTGTTACCGTAGACAAATCAGAGCTTTTGAACTGGGATACGACTCTTGAACGGAGCGCCTCTCCTGGAAGCAGCAATTCCGCGGCAAATCGATCTGCCTTTTTCTCAGTCAGCCTATCCTCATCTTCTTCATCTGCCACATAAGCCTTTCCGGTTTTCGTAATAAAATGATAGAGCTCATGGGCTAAAGCAAAAATCTGCTCATCATAATACAGAGAAGTATTCAGGCCGATGAAAGTAATGGAGCTATACTTCGTTTCAAACCAGGTGATATTAGCGTCCATATGTGATTCCACTTCCGTCTGAAAGGGATATTGACAGAGTATGATGTCTTTTTTCTCCAAAAGCATAAAGATGTCCTTCGCCACAGGGACATCTCCAAATATGCCAAGCTCTTTTCTCGTATTATCCGCCAGTTTTTTGATTTCATTAATCTGTTCCTCTGTCAATACAATTTCATGCTTCATGATGAAAAGCCTTTCTAAGCATAATCTGTTGCTTCGCCGCAACCATCATATTCATCAGGTGCTCCGCTCCTTTGCGCTCTTCCGATGTCATCTGATTTCCCCGGAACGCCGTATATACACCCGGACTACTATCATCCACAAATAATTCCTCAACATTAAACGATAATACCTCTGCCAGCTTTTCTAACTGAGGAATTGACGGAATATAGGTCATGCGCTCAATTCTCCCAATCATATTTCGGTTAATCCCCGTTATTTCACATAGCTGCTCCTGCGTTATATTCTTTTCATTGCGTCTCTGTTTTAGCAAATCTGACAAGTTTGTCAGTGATAGATGCTTCATTTCACATTCCTCCATTGATCAAGGGCACATCCTCTGCGTTGAAAATTATCTTTTTACCAGCTCGATTATAGGAAGCCGTTCATGCTTCCTAATAATATATGTTTTTCCAGCAGTAATGATACTATAAAAATCACAAAAAGTCAATTTTAATCACTTTTTGCATAAAAAGATTTCATAAAAATCATTTTTAAAACTTTTTAAGGACGACGACATAGAATTGTCCTACATATTCCCTATTATAGCTGGTGTCGGGTCAGATACCGCAGGCTGCTTTCAGGCCCCGCTCAGGCGATCTGGATACCACCTGTCTCCTTCAAGCGCTCTGTCAGACGGTCCGCAATCTGCTGCACCCCATAAATGTTCGGATGCACTTCATCTGCGGAAATTAGCGACATATCCCCCAGCAAATCCAGTCCGTTGATATAAGTGACATTAGGATAACCGGCCTTTTTTACCTCTTCCTCTATAATCTCTCTCCACCTTGCCGCCTTTCCCACATTCTTATAATCATCGGAACAGTAGAAAGGCGAAATTACAACCACAGGCTTCCCCTGATTCCTTCCGGCTATCTGTCGCAGTACATTTGCCGTTCTGGCGTGAATTTTGTCCTCTCCCCAGTCCAGCACATTGATTCCCAGCTCCAGAACCGCCGCGGCCCACCTGTTCTGCTCTCCCTCCGCCGCAATGTAATCCACCAGATCCGGTTCCATTGCGCAGGCCCCTGCCATTCCCAGATTCCTGTAGTCCATCTTCAGGCGATCCGCAGTCTGCCATACCCAGGAGTGAGAGGCATCGATGGAATTGGAGCCGTGGGTGATAGAGGAACCATAAGCCAGCAGCGTCTGCGGCGGGCACTGCTCCGGCCTGGGCGGCTCCACTTCCCCAATCACATCATACAACACGAAACTGCCTCTGTCGAAGACAACCCGGACCACCTCCGGATCCCAGGTCTGGCCGAACTCTTCCGCTATCCTTTTTAACACTTCCGTATTCTCGCTTTTCCTGATCACATACTCCCGGGGCTCTTCAAAGATATACTTATCCACCTCGTGATCTTCCCATCCGCCCTGAATGGCTCCCCGGAACACATGGAAAATCGATGTGGACGGCGCCAGCGCAGCCATACGGATTCTGACCTCGTCGCTCTTCATGACGAACCGAAGCTCCACGCCTGTGGAATTCCCCGCCATAAAACTTCCATTATCCTTCTCCATGCCTTCCCGGATTTTCCCGGGGACCCGTGTCCAGGTCACTCCCCCGTCCGTTTCCACCAATTCCGCTATGTTGTGAATTTCCATGTTTTTCCAGATCATATACACTCTCTCCTTATCGATATTTCATCAGCACCATGCGCATCCTGTAGTAGTAATACCCCCATCTTCTCTCCCGTCTCAGCAGCTCCACCAGTATCTGCCGCTTCTTAACCGCTTCCCAGATCATCTCCTCCGTCACAGCTCTTGTACCGTACACCACATCCTCATAGTCCTCGATAAACCGAAGCACTTCCTCCATATCCCGGTCCGCCGTCAGGTCCCGCCGCCCGGTTCCCCGTTCCCGCAGCTCCTGCAGCGTCTCCCACTGTCCTCTCTCCAGCCCCAGCAGGGACAGAATCCGCAGATTCCGGCGAATTTCCTCCCGGAATCTCTCCTCAAGGCTCATCCGTCTGTAACGATATCTGCCCAGCGCATTTTCCAGCAGAACTGACAAAACGCACAGGAGCAAAATCACCGGCAAAGCCACTCGCAGTACCCGCCGCAGATATCCCGGCTCTTCCGTATCGGTATCCTCCGCATTTTCCTCCGTCTCCGGTATCTCCGGCATTTCTTCCATGGCCGGCGCACCGAACTCCGGTATCTCAACATAGGGCTGATTTCCGGATTCCACCGCATCCTCATCCGGCTGATTCAGCCTCCAGAAGGTGTAGCGCAGGCTCCCGTATCCCGGCGTGGGCTCAAAGGGAATCCAGCCCACCCCCGCTATGTAGACCTCCGGCCAGGCATGAGCCATATCCGAATATACGTTGATTTCTCCCGTCCCCTGGGTAGGCACACAGTACCCCTGCACATAACGGGCCGGAATTCCTTCCGCTCTGGCCAGCAGAACGAAAGCAGTGGCAAAATAAGTACAGTATCCCTGACGGCTCTCCAGCAGGAAATAATCCAGAAAGCTCTCCTGGTCTCGCACCTCTTCCGGCAACTCACCCGGCGTCGTCGTATAGGTCCAGCCGGACAGTTCCTTTTCGATTGCCTTCAACCGCTCCAGAGGCGTCTTAGCATCCCCGGTTATCTCCGCCACATATGCCGACGCTTCCCGGGAAAGAGACACTTCCTCCAGATACGTTTCCATAATATCCTTCCGGTATCCGGCCACCTCCTGAGGCGGAATCGCCGGTACCTTTTTGTCCCGCCCGGTTCTCGTCCACAGTTCATCTGAAATGGATTCGTTCATTTCTTCCAGGCTGCTCTCCCCGTCCGCCCAACAGTCCTCCACAAAGCGCCAGAACTCCTCCTGTCCCAGATTCATCCTGTAATACCTCACCGTATATTCCGTTCCGTATCCGCCTCCCCGCTTCAAAAGCAGGGTACCGTCATTGCATGTATAGGTAAATTTCCTGCCGCCCTCTATTTTCCATGCCTTTACAGGGGCGAAGACAAATCCGGTGTGAAAATAGCGGTAACGGATATCCACATTCAACTCATGCAGGTAATCTCCCCGATAACTGGCGTTATATTTCCGCACCGCGCACAGGGTCTCCGCCGTATCCAGGAAGACGCTTTCCCCATCACTTTGATGTGTTTGTTCCCACTGCCTGCCGTCAAAGGTATCGTATACCTTACCTGTCAGATACAGATTGGCCTTCTGCCCGCTGTCTGTCCGGATGGTCATCACCTCCCTGGCCTCTTCCTGCAGATTTCCTCCCACATCCCCATCCTCGGAGAACCCGCTGAAAGCCATGCCAAATCCTTCATCGTTTCCCCATCGGATTCTCTGAGTATACGTCCGAAAAGTCTCTCTGAGCTGATGATACACCGTCCGCACCAGCCGCCACTCATAAGGCTTCTCCGGCGCCGGCATACACAGTGTCAGCACCGTATACAGCAGGAGAAAAGGCAGAATCCACAGCATATGCACCTTCCGACTCCTGTTGCGCGCCTTCTCCCAGCGCCCCTGGGTCCATTCCGTATAAGTCATCAGCAGGTAACCCAGGATGAAAGCCACCGCCGGGCGCAGTACCCTTGTCCGGGTAAAAAGGCAGTACAGCAGTCCCCCAAAAAGCAAAACGGAGAGTCCGATTTTCAGCGCCGGAAACCGTTCCAATAAAAGCGCTGTCAGAAAACACAGCATCGCGACACCCGCCGCCAGAATCAGTTCGTACCCCAGCTCCCATTCCGTGGATTCCACAGCTTTTCCCATGAGCCACGAGAAAAAGGACCGCAAAAAACCAAGGCTTTCCGTCTTCCCCGCAAAAGCCACCGCC
>JAAWLQ010000064.1 GCA_022797995.1 Lachnospiraceae bacterium | reverse complement strand
AAGTAATAGCATAAAATCCAGTAGGCGCGGACGCTAAAGATGGATATTTTGCTATTTCATACTTCATAAATTGTTCAAAGGTCCCCATTCCCGTGTTTAGTGAATTTAGCGCCCCCGTTACCGTTCCATCCCCGATCGCAGATATATCTGTGGATCCCAGTAGCTTCTTCAGATACCTGAGATTTTTAAACATAGTCGATACCTTTTGAGCAAAGCTCTTATGAGTCTCTCCACTCTTCAGCGCAGCTACATCTGTCCACCCGGAAGGTGTAAGTGTGTCACTGCTGGTAAAGGTAACTGTATTATCTTTACTATCACCAGTTTTCTCCAGCTTAGTCCCCAGTAGGCTTTCCATTTCTGACTGATTTGCCTTACTTCCGATCGCACTATTCAAGGCTGCCACTACATCAGCATTGTCCGCCATGGCGGCCGCAATCTCTTCAAGAGTATCAAGTGTAGACGGTGCTCCTCCTATAAGATCAGCAATCTTCTGATCCGTATAACCAGTGGCTTGCTGATAGATCATATTCCAAAGTTTTTTCTCGGTATCCGATACCAGACTTTTTCCTTCCTCTTGATCTACCTTTGTAGCTGCCAGAACTAATATATTTTGTAGCAGCTGCTTTACTGCGGCATTATTGTTATCAGCATTTACAAGATCACTCTCCTCCACTACAGGAATGCTCTCTGAAAATACCGGCTCTGTTGATGTATAATCCTTCATATTCGTTTCCCTATCCTTTCATCATTTAAAAAATATCGTCTAAAATATAGGTCTGTGCGATATCATTATCTTTACCTTTACGTTTAAATGCCTTTATGGCAATAATGTCCCCATCCTCATCATAAAGCCCAATCTCACTAATTTCCTCGCCGGCAAGCTCCTGCTCCGTCAGTGTACATTCATATCTGCAGATAGTATCATCCGGGAAACTATAACCATCTACCGGTTTGCGATACAACTCATTAACAAGAACCGTCTGTCCCTCTCCTGGTGCTATAATGTTCCCGGCTGCATCCACTCCCCCATTGCCAAAAGCCATACCCACAATCTTCGGAAGCTCAATTGCCCCGGCTCTGGCACGCACCAGTTTTTGCCGTGCTGCCTTTGTAATTACAACATTCTGACTTTTATCGCTCATTCGATCTCATCCCTCCTGATCATTGCATTATATTTCGTTGTTCCATTGTAACGCAATTTTCCATTGTAATACTGCACATTCCTCCGGCTCTCTACTTTCATACCTTCAATCTTTTCTTCGGGAGTTGTTATCTCACAGTGCAGCCCCAGCCTCAAGCAGGCCTTATACTCACGTTTTGCATCATAGCGGGCGCTTCCGTCATAGCACATGGTTCCGTTGTATGATATGTATGGGTAAAACTGCAGTTTTATATAAAATAAACAGATTCTTTCAACACATATATCATTTAAGCCGGAATTATCAATGTCCGCTTGCATTCCAATACTCTCCATGCAGGAGCGGGCGCTTTTTACTGCTGAAATCATACGGATAAATTCTTCCATATTATTTTCATTTGCTTCATCAGCATTCGCTATGACCTTGAAACAGTAAGGTCTTCCTCCGTACTCATACCATGGCACAAAAGAAGCTCCTGTGAGTGTATGAGACAACAACTCCTCTATTGCCTTCAGAGTACCTGCATTCCTTCGTGTCAGCAATGCAGACTTAATCAGTCCCAGCTTTTGCCTGTTGCTGTACTCGGATTTATAGTACGGCGCCCGGATTGTCATTGCCAGGGAGTCATAATATTTCGGATCCACATTATCAAGGTCACTCCATACTGTAATACTCCTGGCCAGTTTGTGCATTCTCTTCATCTGCCGGTCCAGTGCATATCCAAAACACTCATTCTCCGTAGTCTGCAGATTTGGCGGCAAGGACAGGAACGTACTTCCCGCATCATCAAACTGATACATGCTACTCCTCCTCCAATCCTCCAAATGTAACAACAGACTCCGTGCATGTTGCCACCTCGTCCTGTGCAACTGCCTGATACGCCTGACCTTTGATTTCGATTCTGGATGCTCCTGCCGCCTTCGTAAAGGATATAAGTGTGTCCGGATTAACTGCTCTCCCGATTTTTTCCCTGGTATACTTTACAAACTCTTCCACGGAATCCTTTATAGCCTCTTTCAGCCCCTCTGCAATATCTTTCTGCTCCATGGATATATAGTAAGTCACATCCAGCCTGTAAGCTACCGTCTTTGGTGCCAGAATTTCCACTTTATCCGTATCCGGTGTTACCTTCAGCTTCTTTATATGGCTTGCCACCGCGTTTCTGTATGCTTCATCCGGCACAATTCCCCCCTGCAGCAATACATAAATCTGTACCACAGCCTCTTTGTTCGTGATAACCCTTACATCCACTATGTTACTGCTGTAAGCTTTGGTAATCTCCTCATAGCACTCCTTAGGACCTGCCGTGGAATAAGTGGACTGAAAATTATAAATCAGCTCCCTCAGCTCCTGATTCGTATATTCGTCATGCCCTCCGGAACTCTCTGTGATATTTTCCACCTTTTCCACCATATTTATTGGATCCGCAATGATATTCAGCTTCCCGGCCGCATATCCGTTTCCTGCTGTTCCCGAAACCGTACAGACCGCCATGATATCCGCGTATATTTCTCCGGCCGGAATTATCAGATCTTCATTTGTTTGAAAATATATCTGGTCTCCCGCCGTTGCCCTTGTTCCTGCCGGAATCGTAATATCATCCTGCTGCTCCGCCGACAAATAAAATCTCAGTTTCGCTGATGCAGACTCTATGCCATCTTCTTTAAAGCCAAAGTTTCCTGCCCAGTTTTTCAGAAAATCTCCATACATATACTGCAAAAAATTAAGCTTATGCCGCTCATTGATGATCGCCGCCAGCTGATACAGCTTACCTGCCGTCACATTCAGCATAATTCTCCGACTGTCCGCAGGATACAAAAGCAGCTTTTCACCCGTGAGTTCTTCCCACCTTCCCTCATAATCCGCGATCATTTCATGCAATATGGAATCAAATGTGATGCCCTCGTCTGCCAGCATGTCGATTTTCGGTAAATTTTCCAGAGCCCCAATATTAGACATTCTTAATCACCATCCTTGCCTCGTTCCCTTCTGTGTATTTCACCTCTGACACCTGCGCCCGATCCTCCCATACTGCCGTCTGCGTAATAACCTCTGTCGCATACCTGTTTTTTGCGATTTCAGAATTGGAGTCCGGAGGATATTCTTTGATCCCCATATTCCGGATAAACGGAGCCGAACCATAAGGCGTGCCTGCAATAGTACTGATGCTGTTTTCAATTGATTTCCTCTCCGCTTCGGTCAGGTTTTTTGTATTTGTAAAATCTACCGTCATACGCCCTCCTATTTGGGAATGGTAAGCACCTGGCCAGGATAAATCAGATTTGGATTCTTGATTTTATCCCTGTTCGCATTATAAATTCTTGTATTCTGTGCTCCGCTTCCATAAAACTTTTTTGCAATCTTCCATAATGAATCCCCCTTCACGACGACATACGTGTCGCTGCACGCCGCCTTTACCGTCTGAGCCCCGTCTCCTATCTGCCTTGCCGCTGGAATAGTGTCTATGGCTGCCACCTGGTTTGCATACTCCTTCAGCGTCAGTTGAAAAGATATCCTGATTGGCCTTCCGTCCACATGCAGAACCTTGAATCCTTCTGCAATACGCGTAATCACATAGGGATTATTCCCTATCTTCTTTCCGCCCATAATGAAACTTTCCGCCTGTCCTGCTGACTTCATTGCGAACAGCCTGTCCTGTACCTCCAGTGGCTTGATCCCATACCGGGCATCCGCTTCTATTGTCAGCGTCAGCTCCTCCAGACCGTCTCCTCCGAATTCCAGATAAGCCTTCTCCCCATTTCTTTCATGCTCTGCAAAAGAAGATGCGGAACTGCGCGTCAGATCATAAAATGACAGTATTCGATTTTTCCCATTTGCAGATGTACATAGAAAATCCACATCTCCAAAACTGCCTACATTTGCCATAAAATCACCCCTGTGTCAAAGTTTTATACACCAGCTCATTTACTACCAGCTTTGGGGTATTCACTTCCATCTCCTGGGAAGACGGGTTATATTTTACACTGTTTCCGTCTGTGAATTGCTTGCAAAAGATGCCAGGACCTGTTTCCTTTGGGACATTTCCGCTCAGGAAAATTTTCCCCAGTATAACCCCCTTTCCAATTTGTCCTCCTATCTCCTCGAACAATACCGCCACCGTGTCTCCCGGCTTTGGCATTTCATAGCATATGGACAGAAAAGGCACCTCTTGAAGCACCTGGTTCTCCCTGTCCGCAAGCGTTACCCCTGCCGTGCCCGCCCCGTAATTTATCGTCGATATTTTCCCATAAAATAAAGATGCCATGCTGCCCCCTAAAAATCTGTCACTGCCAGATGTGCCGTGATGGAAACACTGTATTTTCCTCCGGATTTCTGGTGTGTCACACTGTCAATAAAATATTTCCCGTCCAGCTTTCCAAATCCTGATAACCGAAAACAATCAGCAGCCATATATTTTGCACTGCCCATCATTTTAACAGTAATCCGCAGACTGTTCCTTATATTCTCCCGGAGCGCTGCTTTTGCCTTCTTTTCGGCATCTACATGAGATTCCGCTTTTGTTGTCACAAACATCTGACGCCTGCCCGGCTTCCCGGGGATCGTATACTCATATGTCAGCGTGTTTCCGGACCTTCCATTGGTGTACTGGATCTTTACACTGTCATACTGACTTGTCACCTGCTTTGATATACTATAGGATCCGCTTCCGCCAAGCTGCTCGTGTGTAATATCATACTTTGCCTCCGCGCACTCATATCTGGCCTGGTCATACACCACCAGCTTTTTGTTATACAGTTTTACGGATAATCCATACTCGCTGCATATCGAAGAAACAAATGCCAGATCCGTCTTCCCCGACTGATTCACCGAATCAATGCTGACATCGTCGGCATCGAATACAAGCGCTATCCCTGCATCCCTGGCAATGTCTCCGGATATTGTCCGAAGTGTTGTACTACTCCAGGTTCTGTTCTTTTGCTTTACATTAAAATTGCTGTCTATAGGAGTGGAGATGCCGGACAACTGCAGGACTTCCGGAAATCCGCTATATTTTAACGAATCTACCATGAAACACCCACAGTATATTCTCCCCTGCCTGTAGTCCGCCGCCCAATCCTGAAGCTGTATCCATGCCTTGAATGTATCCTCATCCGAAGGATAATAGCCATTCATCCACTTTTGATTTATGTTGGCCAGCATCAAAGTCAAAGTATCGGCTGCTCCGGAAGCATTGTCCTTCCATGTAAATGAACTGCAGTCATCAGCTATAATCTTCGTTGCCTCTACCCCATTGTACTCGAGCAGTAATTTCGACCGCATCGTTTCCATTATTCACTGTCCCTCCAGACCGCCAGGCCATTTGATGCTGTCTGCTCCGCCGCTTCCGGACACCACACCTTCACACCGGCTGAAAAAATATAAGTATCCATAATTTCCCTGTTTTCCTCTGCATTAAGAAGCTTTTCTATCATTTTTTCATTGTTGTAAACCCTCCATGCTATATAATCCCACATGTCGCCCTGCTTAGTGGTGTAATAATATCCGCCCATACGCCCTCCTATCCGAATGCGGTCCTCCTGCTTTCCCTTTCAATCTCTGCAATCATCTCCCGCAGTTCCTCCATATGCTCGGCAAGGACATACTGTATTTTCTGTACCTCTTTCTCTGATGCATCGCCCTGTATCGTAACCGTCGGATTGTAAGAAAGTTTGATGTTTCTCCCAGTTCCGCTCTCCGGCTGTACTCCGCTCATTCCGGCTAAAATCGCCTGGTCCCTGTTGCCCTGGGGAAACATGCCGAGAATCTGCCCGGCTTTTGCCCATATGCTCCTTGCACGCTCTGACCCGTCAAGCGGCACTGCCGCCTCCGGCCCCTCCTCTGCAAAAGTCGTCAGGATTGGTCTGTAATAAATACCGCCTGAAGCATTGCTCATAATTCTGGTTCCGTTTTTTCTTTTCAAGGCACCGGCGGCCGGCATCTCGTTTACTACAATATCAGGAATCACTGTCAGCTCAAATTTCGTATCCGCCTGCAGTCCGTTGGAGAATACCTGGTCTAAATACTCCTGTGTATACGCATATGTATCATTGACCACAGGTTGCACAACCTCTGTCTTTGCAGCTTCCATACTTTCCATCAGACTTGTTTCAGCCGCAAACTTCGCGTATCCCGTCAGCATTTCATAATTCTGATCCACATATGCTTTGATATTATCGTATTCGTCCGAATCCGCTACCCTGTTTGCCACATCACCATACAATCCCTGAAGATCTCCGCCACTTCCCCAGATTTTGTTGTAATTGGTCATTCCCTGCAGCTGCTCAATGCCTGCAATCGTTTCCTGTAAAGCTTGCCTTGTTTCCGGATCTAAGATGTCCCGCTGCTCAAGGAGTGCATACGTTTTTTCAATAGATCCATCCATCGGGCCCAGCAACTCCGTGATGGCCTTTTTCGTTGTTTTATCCGGTCCGTTCTCCTTTATATATTCCAAAATGCCGTCCCACATAACCACAGGGGTTTCTGACCATCTCAGATCATATGCCGGATCACTCCACTTTCCCAATGCATCATCTACCGCTTTGTTATACTGTTCTATTTCGCTTCCATACGCTTCTTGAATGGTATTCAGCAGAAACTGCATCCCCTGCAGTTGAAGCTCTGCCTCTTCCCTTGTCAATTCCTCCTTCAGACCCTGTAGTCCAGAATTATATTCCTCTTCCGTCAGATATCCACCTTCATACGACGCGGTTAATGCACTGAAATTCTTTCCATATGCTGTCCGGTAAGATTCCATCGCATCTGCACTTTTCTGGTCAAGCTCCTCCATCAGACTTAACAGCGTTTCCGGAGCCAGCTCCTTTCCGGAATAATCCATCTCCAACATGGATAATGCCGCCTGATAATCTCCTACTGCAAGAGATTTTTCTATTTCTGCCATTGCCGACTGAATATTTGCAATAGCTGTAATCTCATCAGGTTCCAGCAGACCGTCATTGAAAGCATCTGTAACAGCATCCTTAAGTTGCGTACCGAGATCAGAAAGCTCCTGATACTTGTCAGCATAGAACTGGTTTACTTTTGTTACCAGGTTTCCCTGCTCCAGGTCATCTTCATCAAAAGCAAACTCCATGGAAATAGATACGGAATACTGCGCCTGTAGTGCATAATCCTGCGCGTTCTGCACAAAATCATCTATGGCCCTCTGGTACTCTTCTTTCTCTCCTTCTGTCAACTCCAGTCCAATCGACACTTTCCAGTTCAGTTTGTCCAGAGCCTTCACCGCATCTTCCATCTTATCAGAGATGGAATCCAGTTCGTCAAACTCTTCCAGGGCCTTCACAACACCAGATAAATAATCTGAGTCCACAATTCTCCGGGCCACATCTTCAATTTCGCTCATGGATAAGGAAATATTTCCAAAATGCGCCGCAAGATTCGCATTTACTGCTGCCGTCTCTGCATCCCGGATAGCTCCGGCCACGGCTCCGATTGCTGTAAATGCCAGTCCTGCTACTACCGTGGCAGCCGACAACGGATTTGTGAAAAGCTGTGCAATCTTGATTCCGGTTGTCGCAGTCTTTATCAGAACTATCCCGGTTGCTACCGCCTTTAACCCACCTAAAATCGCATTTTTATGTTTGATAATCCACTGTCCGGCCGCTATGCCATTTTCCCACAGCATTTCAATGCCTTCTCCGACCATTTCCAGCGCTTCTGCAAATTCCCCTCTGTGCGCTTCTGCAAATTCCACAATGGAATCCGTTGCCTCCGGCATTTTCTCTGACAGCCATAACAAAAAATCCTTTGCATCATCTGCAAATACATCTGCAACCCTTATCTGCATGTCTTCTTTTGCCGAGTCAAGACGCTTCTGGGCAAATAAAAGGGTGTCCGTGGTGGTGTCATACATATTCTCAAGGGCACCGGAACTGTTTGATACCTGGGTTTCCAATTCCTGCCAGGCAGAAACTGCATTCCCGCTTTTATCCGTAACCTCCCTGACAGCCTCCAGCAGATATGCTATCTGCGAATAATAATGGGTTCCTGCGATGTTTTTCAGGCTCATTGTTCTGTCTTCGTCCGTAAGCCCTGACAGCGCGTTGTTGATTCTCTGCAGACTTTCTTCAAATCCTACAAACTTCCCTTCATCATCCCACAGAGCCACATCAAGGCTATCCAATTCCTTCAAAGCAGTTGTATTTCCCGCCAGCCTTACCAGAATCGCATTCAGGGCGGTTCCCGCCTCCGCGCCCTTTGTGCCATTGTTTGCCAGCACACCGAGGGCAGTAATGGTATCATCCAGATCAGCCCCCAAAGCCCGGGCTGCTCCTCCGGATGCTACAAGGCCCTCCATCAGCTGTTCTGCCGTATTGTTTGCCTTGTTATTTCCCTGCACCAGCTTGTCCAGGTACATGTCAAGATCCGCGACTTCCAGTCCCAGCGCTGACATGGAATCCGTCACAAGGTCGCTTGTTGTCTGCAGTTCTTTCCCGGTTGCAGCGGCCAGTTCCAATATTGGGATCAATCCGGATATAGACTCATCTGCGTTCCAACCCGCAAGAGACATATATTCCAGGGCGGATGCTGCTTCTGTTGCCGTAAATACGGTACTGCTGCCGGCTGCCAGCGCCGCATCTCTCATTTCTGAGAACTGTTTTGCCGCCGCTCCCGATATGGACTGCACGGTTGCCATCTCCGACTCAAAATCCGCATATTTTTCCACCGCACCCGAGATTGCCGCCGTTGCAGTGATGGCAGCCGCTGTTACTCCCGCGGAAATTCCCACCATCATTTTATTTGAAAAAGAATTGAGTCCGGACAGCGCCTCCTCCGCTTTTCCCAAAGTTTTTTCCCAGCTCGGAGAGGCTGTCGCTCCCAATTTTACCATTAATTGATATTCTGTTTTTGATGCCACTTTGCCCCTCCTGCTACCTTCTGCCCCGCTCGCGCCTGTTCTGTTCTCGGATCCGCTTTTCCTCCTCGTCAGCCTCTATGATATCCTCAACCAGCTCCATAAACTGGCTAATTGGCATATTCAACAGATACTCTGTGGAGTCTCCCGTCCTCCTGGCTACCCGTACGGCTGTTTTCTTCAGATTGCCTGTCAGGTCATCAGACGCTCCTAGAATAAAAAATAGACACTGATCCTGGATGATATTGCCTGAAGGTCTTTCCACCTCAACGCATTAAAGAACTCAATCGGCAGATTGGTCACTCTCATTGCAATATGCTTTGTATAAGTGAGATCCCTGAACTTATCCTTTGGGTGATAACCCATCTTTGCCATTACCCGATCAATATATTCCCCGTCCTTTGTAGTCAAATCCTCCAGGCCGCTCAGGTCAACCTCCCTGATTTCCTTTCCATCCAGATGATAGGATCTGGACAATTTGATCACGTACGGAAGCCTGTCATTGATATTTTCCACATCCTCTTCCGCGATCTGTACGGAATTATCCGCAGCTGCTTCCACAGCCGCCAATTCCTCTGTTTCCTCCTGGCTGATGTCTTCCATTAAATTCTCTTTTCCCATTTTGATTTTCCTCCTGATAAAGTCGTTTAAAATGCCGTGGGGCTCTCCCCACGGCATCATTCCCTGATATGAATTCAGATACAATCCAAAATATCCTTAGTCTGATCGATTCCTCCGATAATGGCTTTGCCATTAAATTTATCCACTTCTGTGACAACTTCTCCATCGATCACTTCTTTGTAATAAGTCACTTCCTTCTTAATGCTGGGCTTTCCGTATCCGCTCTTTTTCAGCGAACCAAAGTTGATTTCTTTCGTCATTCCCCGCAATGTAATAGTACGATTCTTGATGCTCTTAGTACTGTTTTCAGGATTGACGAATTCCTGTGCGCTTCTGAAAATCAGAGGAATATTGTCCTGCCCTGCCAGCTCCAGAGAACTCCTGGCGATATTGGAGAAAACGATATCAATCTCCATGCTCTTGTACTGTCCTATTGTCGGAGAATCAATCTCACCCGCCATGCCTGCCAGGCTAATGGTTTCCGACAGATTCTGCAGATTGGGCAGTGTCGTCTCGTCCACAACGCCAATCAGCCTGTTGGCCTCAGATGCTGTGCCGGTGTAGACATTGTAATTATTGATTTTATCCGGTATTAACTTTGGCATAATTATTCACCTCCCTCAAATGCTTCTTCCAGAATTTTGGAGTCCCATGTAAACGTGTTTTCAACCGCTTCCACCGGCGTCCAGTCCGCATACCTGGTATGGAACACATAATGCCCTTCCATAATCTTCTTTTTGGGATTCTCTCTCTTATTGAAAATCACCTCCGCTCCAGCCAGATAGTTAGGGGTCAAAGCGTTCAGATCCGTATTAAAATTACTCACTACAGAATCCATCAGTTTATAGCTCCCGTCCGCCCCGACAGTGGACAGATACTCTGTCTTGAAACGATTCTCCAGATAATTTCCTACCATTACGCACTTAATAAATCGCTCGTTAGGCTCCGTCTTGTCCGGATAAGCCGCCGTATTGTTCCCCCAGCACTTCCAGCCTCCCAGATAGGCAAATGAAAGAATTCCGTATGCATTCAGGTAATTATTGATCTGTTTCTTCGTCAAATGCATCTCTGTGCCGTCTTCCGTCACGATACCATCAATGGGAACATCTTTATTGTCAGGCGAAGCAGGCACGCCTCCATTCGCAGCAGTGATATACTGCAGAATTGCCGCTACTACCGCAGACGCATAAATTCTGTGTCCTGCCAGTATTGCCTTTGGCCAGCACAACACTGTCCATCTGGTGAAGCATCCAAGCCTGTCTTTTGCGTCCTTTACTCCTTCAACTGTTGTAGTTGTGTCAGATTCAATGTCCACTACAGCTATTGCATTCGTAAGGTCTCCGGCCAGCTCTGCTTTTGCTTCCAGGGCCGCCGCCACTGCAGGCTCCCTGGAGAACTTCGGTGCGGAAATGATTTCCGGTATCATCTTAAATCTGCTGTAAATCTCATCTATCAGCTCAATTCCTGTTCTGATACCATTTTCTGTCACGCCTCCGATTACATCCCCGATGGCGACACCGTCAGGATTCAGCATCGTATACGCGATTGTGAGCTTATCCGTACCGGAAAACACTCCGTCCTCTGTCACAGCAACAGATACATAACCGTTTTCATCAAATGCCGTCACATAGTCCACATCTGCCTTCCCCTCTTTTTCTCCGGAAGATATGACTAAAGATGACAGCAGTATTCCTGTAACCGGAACGGTCGTGCTTCCCTTTGTAAGCTTATACTCTTCCCCTGCTACAGCTGTTACATGTTTCGGATTTTCCGGATCCAGCACATTGATCATTACCACCGGTGCAATGCCGATTTTAGTGAATGCCAATGTAGTCTGCATCAGTGTGTATTCTTCATAATCCTTACATGCGCCGAGATACTGTTTCACTTCATTGCGGTTTTTCACCAGAATCGGCACATTCACAGCTCCGGACGGATCATCCAGAAGATTTACAGGGGCCGTTCCCACTGCCACCTGTACCCTTGGTGCCTGCTGAGCATCCGCTGAAATATCAGCATCCCTGTTGGTGCTGATTCCATGATTATAATCTACCATGGTTCTCGTTTACCTCCTGTCTTTTTCTGCTTTTTCTGTTTTCTGATACGTTAAATTTAAGAACGACCCCGGCCTCCTGAGTTCGTTCTTTTCTGCTACAATATTGTCCATTGATACAAAGAGATGCCTTGCCGGTCCGTATATCCCGCCTGCCTGCTCTATCACCTTTTCCGGACGATATGTAAAAATCTGATTATGTCGGACAATTCCTCTCAGATCAGGTCCCAGATACATGAATGTCATATATACTCCTCTATTCCTTCCATATTTGCCTCCGGCAGCTTCCACCTGGTTATATAATCGCACTCGTAATAATTGGGATAACAATCATGATTGAATCTTTTATGTTTCTCCCTCTCCATCTCATAACGCCCTGCGATAATTCCTTTTTTGCTGAGATGCAGGTCAATCTGGTTCATCAATGTGGCAAGGATAAGGTTTCCCTGATGCTCTTCCTCGAAAAGCATTACACTGATCAGCATATGAACATTGACGATCCACCTTCCGTCCTGGTCCGTATCCTCATCATCCAGCATGACGATGATATAATCCTCCTGATCGGAATCCTGCTCGTCATCCTTATACGGCTTATCCTGTCTGTAGATATTAAAATTCTTCCAGACTTCCCCATCCAGCTTTTTCAGACTTTGGTGTTCGGCCAGCTCCTCCAGCTCTTTCATAAGAGCATCCTGCAGATCAAGGTCCGTCATTTTGTTACTCCTTTCAGAATGGCATCAATCTCATGTTCCAGTCTCTTTTCAAACATCGGGCCTGCAGCACACCTAAACTGTTCCATCACCCTTTCATTCTTTAGGATCTGCGGTATTGATGGGGCGCCAACCCCTACCAGTTTCGAGTTCCTGGCCGATGTTGCTCTCCGGAAAAGACCGACAAACTCACTTTTTTCTCCGCTTCTCACCTTCTGAATGAATGGTTTGTTCTCGCCTGTCAGTTTTGCTTTCGCATGTCCTCTTTCGACTGCCGCCCGATAGAACTTCACATTAGGTTTCCCGTGGGACCATTGAATAATCTTATTGGGCGATACCGCTTTTTGGTTGTTCCAAAGATACAGATTCCTGTGTCCACCGGTGTATTCCAGTGTTGCAACAGGCTCTGACGGCCTTGCCTTTGTGATTTTCAGCGTTTTGGAATTATTTACATCCTTCTGTCTGATCAGATAATCCTTTCCGGCCTCCTTTGCGATTGCACTCTTTCCTGTTGTGTAAGAACGGTTTGCCGCCCTTGCAATCACTTTTCCGGACTGATCCGCAAGAGCACCCAGCCTCCTCCTGATCTCGGATTCATCCACATAAATTGTAGTATTTACCATGAAATCCTCCTGTCTTATACCGCATGAATGCCTATGGCCAGTCTGTATACTTCGCCCGTATGATTCACATCCTGCACAAAATATTTCTTCCCATCCAGAGTAATTAAAGCATTGCTGGTGAACTTCGTCCGCTTCAGTTTTTCTGCTTCCGAATCCCGGATATAAAGGATATAGCTGATCCTGTTTATCGCCGTCTCCTTCGGATTCAGTGCGTATTTCAAACGGCCGGAAGACGGAATGGTGCTCCTGGCATCTATCAGGATGACAGTGATCTCTTCTCCATCAATCGTATGCTTGTCGGCAAATTCCTCCTCGTCAAA
>JAAWLQ010000063.1 GCA_022797995.1 Lachnospiraceae bacterium | reverse complement strand
GTGGAAATCATCTCAATCACAGCCACCCGCTGATCGCCCAGCTGACGCTTTGGGAAAATAGTGGCATTCACCCTGGAGGTATAGAGAATGATGCTTCTGCCGGTGGAAACAGCTTTGTGCATATCCTCCCAGGCCATCTTCTCCTGAGCCTCCCCCTGAGAAACCGTCAGTCCCTCCTCGTCGAGAGTATATTGAAGCGGCTCCTGGAAAGCGGGATTATTCAAGAGCTGACTCCTGCTTTTCAGGAATAAGGTCCAGGGCAGATACAGCAGCATCACCAGCCCCAGAACAATGAATATCCACTGCTTCGTGGCCAGGGCAAAAATGATCAGCAGCGCGCCGAAAGTACTTCCCACAATGCCTGCCGGACTGTTGTAGGAATGCATCAGCATATAGTCATATAAGTCTCCCGCTTCGATTTTCACTGATATATTGACCATGGCCATTCACCTGTCCCATGCCGTATCCGGCTGTTTTGTTTTCTCTTTTCTCTCTCTGCAATTTTACTCTAAAATCTGAGAAAAAGCAAGAAAAAACCGTTCGGTGTTCCCAACGGTTTTTCCCTGCATTCCTGTTTCAAATTGAAGCATTCATTTTCTCGCCTGGTATCTGGCCCGGTATCCGGTGGGCGATTCCCCGGCAATCTGTCTGAATATTCTGGAGAACTGGCTGGCGTCTTCAAAGCCGGCGCTGGCCGCCACATCGGTCATATTATGATTTCCCATGCGGATTAAACGCTTTGCATAATCCACCCGGAGCCTGTTCCGATACTGTATGAATGTCTCTCCCTTTCTCTTTGAGATGAGCTGTGACAGATAATTCTTATTGATAAAGAGCGCCTTTGCAACGCTCTCCAGCGTGATGGCCTCCATATAGTGTTTCTCAATATAGGCGATGGCCTTCTCAAAGGTCCCCGGAGAATGAAGTTCACTGAGTAATCTGCTGGTTTTGTCCAGCTTCTCCCACAACTGTTCCATGACCTCATGTACCTTTGCATCGTCAATGGGTTTGAGCAGATAAAAAAACACGCCGTATTTAAATGCATCCTGGACATAATTAAAATCGTCATAGCCGCTGACGAGGATGAACAGGGTCTCCATTCCCTGCTCCCTGCAGGTCCTTATCATCTCCAGACCGCTGTGACGGTTCATCTGGATATCCGTCACCACCAGTTCCGGCTGTTCCGCAAGAATATGGGGCAGAGCCTCCTCCGCGCTCCCGTATTCTCCTGTAATCTCAAAGTTCCAGTCCGCGAAGCAGAAGCTCTCCTTTATATCTTCTATTGCCCATTTATCGTCATCGACAATAATCACATGATACATAAGGCCCTCCTAAAATTCAATGACCATCCCGTCATAGGCCACCTGAATTCCGTATTGGCCGAGCATTTTGCTGTACTGGTCATAGGGCGGCGTCCAGTGTGGGCTCATATGAGAGAGGACAAAATTCTGAGCGCCTGCCCACAGATGATTGTCCTCAAAAAACTTCATCATTTGCAGGTTCTTCTCCAGATTCTGATGCATGTCAAAGGAAACCGGCATTAAACCAAATGTGCCTTCAAGCACAACACAGTCAAAACGGTGGCCGCGGATAATCGTAAGCATATCTTCGTCATAGCCGCCGCAGTCCAGCGCATAAAGCAATGTTTTCCCATTGCGCTCAATAATATAATTATACACACTGCCCGGCCTGCTGTGATGGGACACCACCGCGGTGACCTGCAGCGTCCCGTCACAGCGCACAGTTTCTCCTCTGTGCAGGGGATAAAAGCTCATATCATACTGCTGCTCCATTCCCGCTTCCCTGAAACGCGGATTCTTTCGCAGCTCCTCCATGACAGACTCGTGTCCATATATTTTGAGGAAAGGCAGGGGCGTATGTCTCGCTCCCATTTCACCCATGGAATGCTCCATGTCAAATGGTTCCTGAATTTCGCATGTACCTCCATTGGCAAAAGGCTTTCCCCGCCAGGTCAGATGCTGTGTGTCCAGATGATCCCTGTGGTCATGGGTTATGAACAGATACTTCATATGGGTAATGTCCACCTGAAATCTGAGGGCCGACTGAAAGGCATGGCTACTTAAGTCCAGCATGACATCATCATCCAGAAAGGCACAGCTGTTCTGACGGATATTCCTTCCCCCATGCTCTCTGGCATACTCGCAGTTCGGACAATGGCACCACAGCGCAGGATAACTCTCTCCCGCGCTGGTTCCCAGAAAAGTTAATCTCATAGTTCTCCTCCCTAATTAATTGGAATAAAGGGCCTCATCTATACAGATGAAGCCCTGGAAAGAATTGACACTTACTTGACGAATGCCTCGTTCAGATCGTCGACCACAGGCTGCCACAATCCCTTGTTGCCCTCGATGAATTTTTCCAGTTCCGCCTTCACATCAATCCCAGGTGTGATAATGAGATAGGTCAGTTCGCTCTTAATATCAACAGAGTATTCCGACTTCGCAGGGCTGGCAAAGAATTTATAATCATAATCGATGTTGTTGATCACGCCGCCTTTCTTCGCTGCGAATACGTCCAGAATCTGCTGGACAACTTCCGAACTGTAGGCCGGGTTGATAAAGCTGTAGTCGTCCGCAATGATACCCAGCGAGCGGAAGACCTGGTAGGAATTGCACAGATCCGCGGTACTCTGATACTTGCCTTCCGCATCCGATGTCAGCAGAATCCGCACAGAGCCGTCTTCCGCATACTCCCACGCCTCGCCCTGAAGGCCCACCATAATGGTCAGCTCGCCTTCCTCGGAGCAGCACCAGTTGATCATCTCCAGAATGCGGGTGTAGGTCTCGTCATCCAGCGCAGGGTTGAAGAAAGTGCAGGACCAGTAGTTGTCTATTTGGTTGGCGTACACTGTATCGTCGATTGCAATGGCAGCCAGGCCAATGCAGTCCGCGGAGAGGCCGGTGGTTTCTTCAAAGGTATCCCGGAACACATAGTGGGAGGGAACCGAACAGCTGTTATACATGGCCGCCGAAAGTCCCGCGGTAAAGTTTGCGGTGGCGTCCGCATTATTCAGGAGATAATAGTCCGGATCAATCAGGCCTTTGGTATACCATTCCCGGGCCAGATCAATGCCCTTGAGGATCTCCGTATTGTTCAGGGCCCAGTGATATCCGTCTTCATCCCTGTAGAAATCGGCTTCATCCGTGTAATAGCCATTGGGCATCATAAACAGGCCATTAACCGCCCCGGGGCTCTCGCTTAAGCCCAGCGTACCGCCGTTGCCCGCCATATCATTATCAATGCAGGCCTGCAGATAGTCCGCCAGCTCTGACATCTTTATAGCCGCGCCGAATTTAAAACCAAGCTGTTCCGCCCAGTCTCTTCTGTAATAAAGAGTCGCATGCTGCACCACCGGATCGTCCATTTCGGCAAAACGATAGTAGGTACTGTGAGGAATTCCGTAATAGACGCCGTCAACCGCCATCTGATCATAGATACCGCATGCCAGATACATCTTGTAAATCTCGGGATACGTCTCTTCCCATCCCTCCGGAAGGGCTTTCAGAAGTCCCTGCTCCGCATAATTGACATATTCCTGATAGTTGAAATTACGCCAGCAGAGCACGTCGGGCATGGTGCCGCCGTTGATCCACATACGCACCTTCTCGTCATGGCTGTCCTTTGAAACCGGCCAGACTTCATAATCAAAGTCAAAGAGATCGGATATGTATTCGTAAAGCGGATCCTTGTCATAATCCATGGCACTCTGGGAATGGGTGGAAGTAACGGTAAATGACACATGAGAGCCATCCGTCCCGGATGTCGGGGTACTTTCCGACGCGGAAGACGAAGTGCCTTCCGACGTGGAAGCCTGATTTCCCTCCGGCACAGAAGACGGCGTGGTGACCTCTCCGGCGGTGATATCCGCATCCACCGCCGCCTCGGCGATAATGGAGCGCAGAACCGTCTGCAGGGTCATTTTGTTCCCGCTGTTGATCAGCAGCATGGACCAGAACCATTCGTTCCAGTATGCCACCGCCGTAAACAGAGTGAAAGTGGCCAGGATCGCACTTTGAAGCGGAAGCATGACGTGGATAAATATGGTCAGGTCATTGGCGCCGTCAATTTTTGCCGCTTCCTCCAGTTCCACCGGAGTCTGTTCGAATCCGCTTTTAATGATGATAATGTTGTAGGCCGATACCCCAAGGGGAAGAATGACGCCCCAGAGTGTGTCGATCAGTTTCATGTTCTTCAGCTGGAGGTAGGTTGGAACCATGCCGCCGTTAAAGAACATTGTAAAAATCATCAGGGCGAAAAACAGCTTCTTTCCGGGCCATTTTTTGCGGGAAAACGCATAGGCCGTCATAACGGAAATCACCATGCCGTACAGCGTTCCCACCAGAGTGATAAAGATCGTGTTCTTGTAACCGCTGGCAATCTGGCCCTTCTCAATCAGATAGGAATAATTCTTAAGAGAAAATTCCGTTGGAAACAGGGACACCGGATTCATGATGTAAGCCCGCGGCGTCTGAAAGGAGACGACGACGGAGCTGTAAAACGGGAAGAAAATCACCAGCGCACACAATGTCATGACAGCCGCCACAAAAATGTCTCCCGCCGTAATCTTCTTTCTCTTCCTTTTGTATGTTTTTTCTGCCATTGCTTTTCCCTCCCTCAGCCAAACATACCGTTGCCGTCAATCTTCTTTACCATGAAATTCGCCAGAACCAGCATTACGAGATTGATTACAGCTTTAAACATGCCCACCGCGGTGGAAAATCCGTAAGACGGCGTGGACTGGAAAGTGATTGCGTACACATAGGTATCCAGAATCTCGGACACGCTTTTCACCGCCGCATTCTGCAGATAGAAAATCTGTTCAAAGCCGGCGTTCATCACGCGGCCGACCTCCAGAATGAACATTGTGATAATCGTCGCCTTGATTCCCGGCAGCGTTATATGCCATATCCGCTGAACCCGGCCCGCTCCGTCCACCGTGGCCGCCTCGTACAGAGACTGGTCCACCGCCACGATGGCCGCCATGAAAATGATGGAGCTCCAGCCCATTTCCTTCCAGTTGTGTGTCAGATAAAGCAGCGGTCTGAAAAAAGCAGTATTGGAAAGGAAATTGACCTTCTCCATTCCCAGGGAAGTAAGTGTGGCGTTGATCGCGCCGTTACTGCTGAAGAAATCCGTAAGAATGGCCGAAACCGTAATCCAGGACAGGAAATGGGGGAAGGTATATATGGTCTGGTAAATGCGCTTTACTTTGGTTCCCCGCATCTCGTTGAGCAAGATGGCAAGGAGAATTCCCACAGGGAACTGGAACACCAGGCGGGCCAGATTGATCTCAAAAGTGTTCCTGATTGCGGTTATTGCCGCAGGTGTTGCAAAAATCCTTTTGAAATTCTGCATTCCAACCCACTTGCTTCCCCAGATTCCCAGGCCGGCATTAAACTTCTTGAACGCCAGCACCAGGCCGCTCATCGGGCCATATTGAAAGATTGCAAAATACAAAAAGCCGGGAAGCAAAATCAGGTAAATGAAACGGGCTTCCCAGACTGCGTGCCCAAAATGATGCAGTCTGGTCCTGATTTTGATTTTCGGCTTTTTGGCTGTTTGTACATGATTCATCATACATTCAGTCGGGTAGACAGGCCCGACACTCCTTTCCCGTTATCTGTAACGTCCTCAGGATTATTGTATCAGGCTTGTTTACCAAAAATCTTGTCATTTTTTAATATTTTCTTGTCATATATTCATATTCTGTCTGACACACAGCTTTACACAGGTTCCTTTTTCCACCACGGATTCGAATATAACAGTACTTTCTTCTCCAAAAAGGATCTCCAGCCGGCTTCTCACATTTTCCACTCCCAGATGACTGTTCTGCTCCAAATCCCTTTTGTCCGGCGTGTTCAGCCGGCAGACCTGTTCTTCGCTCATGCCGCCTCCATCGTCGCATATTTCAATCCACAGCTTTCCGTCCGATACGGATGCGTGAATCACCACCTGCCCTGTGGGGCGGTTCGCCTCATTGAAGCCGTGAATAATGCTGTTCTCTACCAACGGCTGCAGACACATTCTGGGCAGGCGGCAGTCCTTTGCCTCCTCCGTGCATTCCATCCGCACTGTAAAACAGTCGTTATAACGTATCCGGATAATTTTGCTGTACAGTTCCAGGCATCCCAGTTCCTCCGCAAGCGTTGTCTCAGGATTCTGAACGGAGCCGTATCGATAGATATCCGCTATGCAGGTCACCATTTCCCGGACGGCACCCGTATTCCCCCTGGCCGACATTCCGCGAATGCACTGCAGGTTATTATACAGAAAATGCGGATTGATCTGAGTCTGCAAAAAAAGCATCCGCTCCCGGTAATAAGCCAGACGCGCATCCACAATGTCATTGCTCAGCTGCTCATTTTGCTCCAGCATATGATTGATTGCATCTGTCAGCTGAATAAACTCGGCGTCGGCGGTTGCGGGTCTTTCAATCCGCTTGTTGAAGTTGTCCACGCCTTTTATCTGAAAGACAATCTGCTGCATTGGCTGTACGAAAGAGCGGTAGGACAGCCGAAAGAGGATAATCAGCACCAGCATTCCCAAAATGCTGATCAGTACACAGTTTTTGCGGATATCCGCCATCTTTTCCTCCAGATTCTCCCTGGTACATATGAGATAAGCCTGCCATCCCGTGCTTGCAATTTCCCCTGTAATCAGCCTGACTTCACTGTCGTCAATCACAACATCCATTTTCCCCGGCTCGTTTTCAAGAATGTATGTCAGAGACTGGTTATTGCTGAATATAACCTTATCGTCTTCCATAATTGCCATTTTCCCGGCGGTGGTCATTGGCAGAATTCCGTCCAGTATCTGACGGCTGCAGACGACTACCACCGCTCCCAGATAGTCGGAGTCCTTTGGAGCGGCCATGTCCTTATAGATCGGTAACAGAATGCAGAAGTATCCGTTTCTCTGGACACCCTCGTGATGAGGCGTCAGCACGACATTTCGGAAGGGACTTGCCAGATCGTAATTCTGACTCACCCACTGGTATTCCATCCAGATTTCACTGTAGGCTTCGTTTTCTTCAACCGGTGCGCCTGAGATCTTGCTCCCCTGTCTGTCCACCAGAAATACGTTCGCAATGTTGGAATTATAGCTGACATATGCGGAGAGCTGTGCTCTGACTGTCCTGAGCATTTCCAGCCGCGTGGTATTGTCAGCGTCCAGAAATCCGTAAATATCCGGCCAGCTCCCCAGTCTCTTCGTATTCTCCACAAGGTTCTCAATCTCTTTGTCCACGGACGCAATCGCATCTTCCAGCACATTATTTGCATAGCTGGCAGTCAGTTCTTCCATGCTGTTTTCATAGGCGGCAAAATAATAAATGATTATGGTCAACATAATCATCATCATCATGCCCAGAAAGATCAGCACCAGCCTTCTGCTCAGTGTGTTGTTCCCCGTTATTTTCCGCATACTGATAATTTCTTTTTCCAATTTCTGCAGTTTCCTGTGATTTTTTTCTTTGGGAATCGTTCCGCATTCCCCGTGCACTCATGTAAAATACATTTTTATCATATTCCAAATAAAAATATTTATCAACATGTTTCGGGTAACTTCAATAAACTTCAGCACCTTAAATGAGCCTCAAATCCAACCTGATTTCCCCTTCCCTTTCCGTCGGGAAAATGGTATTATAATAACGAAGCACGAAACCACATATAACCCTCATGAAAGGAATCAGAATTATGGCATTTTCACAGTTGAAAAGCTATACAGAAGAGGATTATTATAGTCTGCCGGAGAATGTGCGGGCGGAATTAGTAGACGGACAGATTTATTATATGGCTGCACCCAGTAGAATTCATCAGGAAATACTTAATTTTCTGAACATCGAAATCAGCCTGTACATCCGCTCTAAAAAAGGTACCTGCAAAGTCTACCCTGCCCCCTTTGCCGTCAAGCTGTTTGCAGATAACGACAAAACCATAGTCGAACCGGATATAACTGTAATCTGTGACCCGAAAAAGCTGACCGACCGGGGCTGCACCGGAGCGCCCGACTGGATTATAGAAATCATTTCTCCCAGCACCGCCAGCTATGACTATATCCGAAAATTAAATCTCTATGCGGATGCCGGGGTAAAGGAGTATTGGATTGTAAATCCTGTGGAGAAGTCTGTTTATGTGTATTTTCTGGAACAGGACAGATTCAGAGCCGTATGTTATTCTTTTCAGGACAACGTAAAGGTCAACATCTATAAGGATTTGTGGATTGACTTTAAAGAATTTTTATTTTAGCGTGCCGGATATTCATTTTGAATGGTTTTTTATAGATGATTTATAGAATTTGTCCATATAAGGCGTGATACAAAAATCCCGAAAACCATTAGCAGACCAATGGCTTCCGGGATTTTAATCCTGTATAATCACTTATTCTAAATGATAATTCCATCACAAGCCTTTGATGAATCCTGCCAGGAGTTGCCATCATATACAATTCCCCATCGATCAGCTCCGCTCTTTGTCCCTCTGGCAAATTATAAATATCATCTATAGTACAATAGCACATATTCATGGCAGAAAACGGCCGGATGGCCATCCGTACCATGTGCGGCCTGTGCACATGGTATAATATTCTAACTGTCTTACAGCATCCATTCTATCACCCGCCTTTCCTATAATCCATTATACCCCAAACGTAAATCTGATGGCAAGGCTATTTTCTTACTTTTTGCAAGGCATCTGTTGCTGTGAACAAAGTGAACCAATAACCAGGATTTGTAACCGGCCGGACAGACCCTGAACTATTACCGGAGAGCAAATTCAATAATGTAATCCTCGTCTCACCCTCTGTGTCCGGCCTTGATGATGGGACTCAGCGGCTTGTAGATGAGCAGCGTAACCACGGACACACTGACTCCCTTGATCAGATTCAGAGGGGCAACACAGGCCGCCACAAAGCTTATAATATTCCCCTCGCTTACCAGAGGATTTACCTTACTCCCCATATCCAGAATGCTTTCAAGCGGCATGTCGTAAAGTTTTGAAAAGGCCGGAAGCAGATACACGGCGTTGAAGGCAGTGCCAAACACGGTCATAATCAGCGTACCTGCTATACATGCCATAATTGCTGTCTTTTTATTCTTCCGAAATGCATAGATGACCGAAGCCGGCAGAATAAAGCTGCAGCCAATCACAAAGTTGGCCAGATCTCCCACAAAAGCGGTGGATGTACCTTTCACAAAAAGCTTCAGCAATATCTTGATAAACTCCATCATAACCCCCGCCGCAGGACCAAAGGCAAAGGTTCCCACCAGTATGGGCAGCTCGCTGAAATCCAGCTTATAGAAAGAAGGTGCAAAGGGCAGCGGGAAGTCAAACAAATGTAGAATCATGGCTATTGCACTGAACAATCCGATCATAGCCATCTTCCTGGTACTGAGCACCGGCTCCGTGATTCCATTCTTTTTCCGGGCCGCCTTTTCCAGGAATACTGCCGCCACAAAAAGGACCACAATAATCCCCAGAAAACTCAACACATACAGTGCATTATCAACAACATTTTGAAACAACTCGTTCATCTTCATTTCCTCCTAATTTAGTCGCTGCGCGACAGCTCTGAAGTGCGAAGTTTCCTCGGCACACCTCTTCTGAGAGAAGATTTCATGAGTAAAGTGCACTCCTGAAATCTTCTCTCGTGCGCCTTCGTCACTTCGCATTCTGTTCCGCATCAGCCCGGACTATACCCAGGACGCTGGCAGAGAACTCCCGGCCGTATAAAGCTTTCGTCCGGAAGTTCTCTGGGGTACTGTCCGGGCTGATACTGTTTTTAGTCGCTGCGCGACAGCTTATTTTTTATAGAGAAAATTCTTCCTGTCCCGGAATTTTCATACAGGCCGGCCCTTCCTGTACCAAAAAACCCCGAATCAAAAGATTCGGGGTTGTCTTCCGCTCATTCTCGACTGCATCAAATGCGTTGTAAAATAATAACACATCACATCGACCGTATATCCCGGAAACGTCTTTCCAAAATATCCGTCGTTCTCTTTGCATTCGATCTTTCTTCTTTCATCCAGACTTTACTGTTGGTCCCGGACTTTCACCGAGTCAGCCGTGACAGACAGGCAAAGTAACAGGACATCTGCCCTCTTCCGTCACAGGTCGCGGACTATACCGCCAGTAGGGAATTGCACCCGACCCCGAAGAATTTTCTTTTTATGTACGTCTGACATTATAATACGGTTCGAGAGGAAAATCAAGAGATTTTTTCGTCTTTCTCTTCTCGCTCTTTCTCATTCAGCCTCATTCAATTGCTATGAGGTATGTTCTTTCATAACGATTATGTCCTTGTAATTGTTTTTTGTATTTCCAACACTTAATTGCTTCCTCTAAAGTTTTTCCTTTATTGTCTGCAAAAAATCCCGAATATAAGTATTGTACTCGAACTGCTTATCAATTTTTGTTTCTCCTTTTTTCTTATCCTCAAGGATTTGATAATAAGCAACAATCATTCATATATGCTCCTCGTTTTCTACTACACATCAACCTACGAGCCTTCCCATACAGAATCAACCCACAGAAAAACTGGAATCTGTACCCGTCTGTTATTGTGTCCCTGTCAACCTCTGTATCGCCTCTTCCTTCGTTGACACAAAGAAAAAGTCCTTCCCATGGTTGGACTCATAAATGAAATCTTTCAGCGGCTTACTGGTATAATGCGAATAATCGCCGTAAACAGCCACCTTCACATGATAATTCATAAACTTCTGGAGAATCTCACCCGCCATTCCCGTACTAAGGATGAAAAAATTCCCGCTTATCACAGCCTTATCAATGACAATCCGCTCCGCGCCCATCTCATACTTCACAGTCATCGCAAGGTCCAGCGCCGACTGCGTATCAACTATTACCAACTCGTCACCGGAAACGACTGCAATATCAATCCCGTTATCCTTCAAATGCTCAATATTCATAATGTCCTCCTATCTCAAACCTGCAGTACAGATTCCAGTTGAAGATAGATTCTACAGGACAACACATAAATTGTCAAGCATCTTTTCACACCGAAAGTTTGAGAGGGCGCTCAAAATTGAACGCCCTCTCTGCTAACCGGCTCGGATCCCAGCCCTCCTGCACCTATTTGTACATCGGTCCGTACGCCGCGCAGGCCCGGTAATCCTGTCCTTCCTTATCCATACCGAAAGCATTCCATGCGGCGGGGCGGAAAATCTTGTCTTCCTCCACATTGTGCATGCATACGGGGATGCGGAGCATGGAACACATGGTGATCAGGTCCGCACCGATATGTCCGTAGCTGATGGCACCGTGGTTGGCTCCCCAGTTGTTCATCACATCGTAAGCGGTGGCAAAGGCACCCTTCCCGGTGGTTCTCGGAGCGAACCATGTGCAGGGCCAGGTGTAATCCGTACGCTTCCACAATACATCCGTCACTTCCTCCGGCAGATGAATGGTCCAGCCCTCCGCAATCTGCAGCACAGGTCCCAGTCCCTTCACCAGGTTCAGGCGAATCATGGTGGCCGGCATTTCCGCCTCGGTCACAAAGCGGGAGGAGAATCCGCCGCCGCGGAAATAACCGCAGTCGGCATAGTTCCAGGTGGTTGCCGCCATAATGGCCTTCTGGTCCTCTTCCGTCACCTCATACCAAGGCTTCATGACGCTGTTGCCCTCCGCGTTCTTTGCCTGTCCGCAGGCATCCAGACAGGCGGCTCCGGAGTTGATCAGATGGATAAATCCGCCTGCCTCCTTCGCAACACCTTCCAGCTCAAAGCCGGTGGCTTTCTTCACCGCCTCAGGACTCCAGTAGGTACGCACATCCGCAAAAATCTGGGCCCGATTGGTCAGAAGCTTCATGAACAGCATGCCCAGACCGTTCAACACATCGTTCTCCGTAGCCAGGATATAAGGCTCTCTGGCCCCGTTCCAGTCAAAGGAGGTATTCAGCATGGCCTCGGGGAAGTCACAGTTAGGATAGAAATCCGTCCACTGCCGCTGTCCCTGGAAGCCTGCGGCGATGGCATTGTGGCCCACCATCTCCTCTTCCCGGCCTTCCGGCAGATTCTGGTTCCCATTCATCAGGTCCTTGATGATACACATCATTTTCACCACGAACTCCCAGTCCTGATCCTTCTGCGCCCTTGTCTTCTGTATTTCTTCAGGATTCTTGTCAAAGCCTTCCTTACAGTACTCTTTCACCCAGGCAAGAGCCTTCTCATATTCCTTCCGGTCATAAATGCCCTCTGTCATCCGTCGGATAATCTCCACTTCATCCACGGATTCCACACGCATGCCCAGATATTCCTCGATAAAGGCCGGGTCGATGATGGAGCCGCCGATGCCCATGCAGATAGAGCCGATCTGCAGATAAGATTTCCCCCGCATGGTGGCCACGGCCACAGCCGCACGGCCAAACCGTAACAGCTTCTCTTCCACGTCCTCCGGAATGGAAGTGTCGTCCGCCTCCTGCACATCATGTCCGTAAATGCCAAAAGCCGGGAGCCCCTTCTGAGCATGGGTGGCCAGCACGGATGCAAGATACACCGCACCGGGACGCTCCGTACCGTTGAAGCCCCAGACGCCTTTTATGGTATTCGGGTCCATATCCATGGTCTCTGCTCCGTAACACCAACAGGGTGTGACGGTCAGTGTGATGTCCACTCCCGCCTTGCGGAACTTATCCGCACAGGCTGCGGCCTCTCCCACGCGGCCGATGGTAGTGTCCGCAATCACCACCTTCACCGGCTCCCCGTTGGAATAACGCAGATTCTCTTCAAAGAGAGCCGCTGCTGCTTTGGCCATGTTCATGGTCTGATCTTCCAGAGATTCCCGCACCTTCAGGACACCTCTTCTGCCGTCGATGGTAGGACGAATGCCTATCACCGGATACTCGCCAATTAATCTGTTTTCTGCCATACTTAACCTCCTCTGAATTCTAAATTTTTCTACACAACACCCTTCTGCAACATAATGTTGGCATACAGTGCGCTTTCCCCTGTGGCGATGATAGCGTAAGCTGTTTTGGCCTGCTCATAAAAGGCAAAGCGCTCTATCTCTCCAACGGCGCTTTCGCCCCGCTCATCCGCCTTTTTTACAATCGCTTTGTAGTCCTCCCAGATAGGAGTCTCCACAGGATCCCCGGGCATCACCTGCATCAGATTCACCGGATGCTCCACATAAGTATCCAGCGGGAAAAGCTGCAGGATCGCTTCCAGTATCTCACAGGTTCCGTGTCCGTCCATGCGGATGACGATAGCGTCCTTTCCCATGGTTTCCGCCGGGAAATTGCCGTCTGCAATCACAAGTCGGTCGCTGTGTCCCATTTCACACAATACCTTCAAAAGCTCCGGAGACAAAATTTTCGGAATTCCTTTTAACATGTGGTAATCACCCCCTCAACATCCCATAAATCTTCCCAGCCCTTTGCGCCTTCCCAGAGGAACACCTGTCCCTTGATGAGACGGCAGTTTTTGTCCTCCGCTTCGATGGCCTTCATCTCTTCCTCCGTCAGCGGGTCTTCCGCCGCGGATTTCAGATTTGACATGTACTGATTCTCCTTCACGGAGAAAGGAATGGGCACCTGCCCTCTCTGCACCGCCCATTTCAGGCAGA
>JAAWLQ010000062.1 GCA_022797995.1 Lachnospiraceae bacterium | reverse complement strand
ACAGCTCAAACACAAAAAAGAGCACCACGGCCCAGGCAGACAGTGCGTCCAGATAGAAAATATTGTCAAATTCCGCATTGACCACAACGGCCAAGGTATCCGCCAGCAGTACCTTTTTCGCCAGCCCCAGAATAAACAGGGAAAAGCCGTCATACAGCGAGTCCCAGGACGGTCTCCCCGCGCCCGGGGACCGCAGCTGGGGTACGAACTCCTGATACAGCACAATAGGGCCGGCCACCAGTTGCGGAAAGAAACTGATAAAGCAGCTGTAATCCCAAAAGTTTCCGTGCTCTATGTTCCCTCTGTACCGCTCCGCCAGATAGGAAAGCTGCTGAAAGGTAAAAAAGCTGATTCCCAGAGGAAGCGCAATCTTTTCCACGAAAATGTTCCCGTGAAAGAAAAAATTACAGTTGTCCACAAAAAAATTAAAATATTTATAGTAAAACAGCAGACCCAGATTTCCCGCGAGCCCTGCCCCAAGCATCCACCGCCGGCCCTTCGGTCCGCCGATCTTCTCCAAAAGCGCACTGATTCCATAATTGAATAAAATACTGCCCGCCAGAATCCACAGATAGGCCGGATTGTAATATCCGTAAAACCAAAAAGACATTCCTGTCAGAAATATTTTCGCATAGAAAGTTTTCTCCAGCCGGTTCAGCAGAAACCATCCGGCTAAAGTGACGGGCAAAAAGACCGTAATAAAAATCACCGAATTAAACAGCATAGCTCTATCCTTCTGTTACAAAGAAACTGTTTCGCAGATATTGCGACATTTTTTAATATTATAACAGAAATTTCGACATTTGCAACTTTACATATCATTTTCCCGCAGTTTTCCCTGATTCCCCCCGGATCAGCTTTTCACGCCCTGCACATGACCTTTATTCCGCTGTGCGCTGGGACATATGCCGTAAGTTTTCTTATATTTTCTTGAGAAATTGGACAGGTCTGTAAAACCTGTCATCTCCGCCGTTTCCGCCACACCGTACCCCTGTTCCAGAAGTGTCCTGGCCTGCGTCAGCCGAACCTGAAGCAGATATGCCCTGGGCGGAATCCCGTATGCGCTGTGGAAAAGCATGGTCAGATATCTCCTGTCAATGTGCAGAGTCTCCGCAATCTTCCGGATACACACATTTTCCGCATACATGGTCTCCAGATAGGTTCTGGTATATGCCGCGTAATCATTTTCTTTTTTACGTTTCCGTATCCCCTCCTCCGACAGATGCCACAGAACCTCATACAGCAGCGTAAACACACTGCCGTCGTTTTTCAGGCCGTACTGCCCCTGCCGTGCCCTTTCGAACAGCTGTCTGACATCCGGCTGACGGATGACCGCGCATTTCAGGAATTCCGGCGTATCCTCCGCTTCAAAGCCAATCCAGTAATATTTCCATGGCTTCTCCTTATCTGCCTGATAGGTGGTAACCTCCTCCGGCAGGATGACGAACATATCTCCCTGCCCCACCGGATATACTTTTCCCTCTTTGCAGAAAGTGCCTTTCCCCTCCAGAACATAATGCAGCAGATGATACTGTCTCCTGGCAGGTCCGAAGGCATATTCGGAGCAGCATTCCTCATAGCCGTAGTTCAGCGGTGCGACTCCGTGCCACCACCCGGGAATAACTGCATATTCATATAGTTTTCTCCTGCTGTGCTTATTCTCCATATATCTTCCCTTTTACCAAATTCTGATTCCTTTCTACAATTGTCATTTTCTCCTCAGTCTGATACACTTAAAAAGCAATAACTCAAAACGCTCTTGCATTGCTCATACCCGGGGGAGGGGTTCAAATGTGCCTTTTGCAGATGAAACTCACTCCCCTCCAGAGCCATAAATGCCAAGAGGCCCAGGCTGCGATAAGGAGGTTTACCTATGCTGAAAATTACTTTTATGGGTGCCGGAAGTACCATATTTGCCCGCAATGTTCTCGGCGATGTCATGTGTACCCCCGCCCTTCAGGAATGTGAGATCGCACTGTACGACATTAATGCCGAAAGGCTGTCCGACAGCTGCCAGATCCTTTCCGCAATCAACCGGAAGGTCAACGAAGGCCGTGCCGTCCTGAAGACCTATCTGGGTGTGGAAAACAGAAAAGACGCCCTGCGGGGAGCGAATTTCGTCGTCAACGCAATCCAGGTGGGCGGTTATGATCCCTGCACCATCACTGACTTCGAGATTCCCAAAAAGTACGGCCTGCGTCAGACCATCGGCGACACTTTGGGGATCGGCGGCATCATGCGTGCCCTGCGCACCATTCCCGTACTGGAAGATTTCATCCGGGATATGGAGGAGGTCTGTCCCGACGCATTTCTGCTGAACTACTCCAACCCAATGGCTATGCTGACCGGCTATATTCAGCGCTATTCCTCCATCAGGACCGTCGGTCTGTGCCACAGTGTCCAGAGCTGTTCCAGAAATCTTCTGTCCCGTGTGGGCATGGAGGATAAAATGGAGGGCCGGAAAGAACTCATTGCCGGTATCAATCACATGGCCTGGCTGTTGGCGATTCAGGATAAAGACGGAAATGATCTCTATCCCGAAATCCGTCGTCGTGCCGCGGAGAAAAATGCCACTGAAAAGCATCACGACATGGTTCGCTTTGACTACATCGCCAGATTCGGCTATTTCTGTACGGAATCCAGCGAACATAATGCGGAGTACAGTCCTTTTTATATCAAAAGTAAATACCCTGAGCTGATTGAGCGCTACAACATTCCTCTGGATGAATATCCCAGAAGGTGTATAGAACAGATTAAGGACTGGGAAGAGCTTCGCCGGAAACTGATGACGGAAAAGGAGCTCGACCACACACGTTCCAAGGAATATGCATCCTCCATTATGGAGGCAATCTGTACCGGAAATGCTATCAAAATCGGAGGCAATGTGCTCAACACGGGACATCTGATTGAAGACTTCCCTGAGCAGACCTGTGTGGAGGTGCCCTGCCTTGTGGACGGGTATGGCTTCCATCCTACCTACATCGGCCATCTGCCTCCCGTGCTGGCTGCCATGAATATGACGAATATCAATCCTCAGCTTCTGACCATCGAAGCCGCACACACGAAAAAACGGGATGACATCATCAAAGCTGTCATGCTGGAGCCTCATACCGCGGCAGAGCTGTCAATAGACGACATCGAAAAAATGGTAGATGAAATGATTGTCGCTCATGGCCCCTATATGTCCATGTACCACTGATTCTCGTTTTCCCTTTCCTTAGGAATTGTTAAAAATTAGTGTTAACAGTTCCTTTGAAGGCGGCCGTATAAAACGCGGCCGCCTTCTTAAATCAGTTCTCAGCTCAGTCCGACATCACATTACAGGTGGCAAGATACCGCCAGGGCTTCTTCCTGCAGGAGACCTGCAGAATTTCCTCCTCCAGCTCCGGTATGGAGTCCGTCTCTCCCCGCAGATATTCTTCGATGCAGTTTTTACAGCTTTCCAGTCTCTGCATCAGGCCGCCCAGCCGGATATCCTGCACGTCGAAGCCGTGAGGCTTTTTATCCGTCATCCACATCCGCCGGTACACTCTGTGGAACTCCCGAATCGCCGCGATGGCCGACACATAATCTTCCTCCGCCAGCTTCTTCAGCGCCTCCTTTGCATTTTCTCTGTAATACTTTCTGGTCTTCCTGCCCAGCTCACTCTTTATGGAAAGGACTCTGCACAACGCCTCGTAAGAATCAAAGAGATACCCGTATTCACCCTTGCCCTGCGCATTGTGAATCTCCTCTGCCAGCCGGGCGTAATACCCCTCCTCCAGTTCGTTGTGCCGTGGATCCTCGAATCCCATGAACACATCTATATAAAGCAGATATTTACCAAAGCTTCCCGTGTTCCCATGATAAATATTCACCTTGTCCAGCAGCATAAAGGTATCGAAATCCGCCCCGGTGATCTCCCGGAATTTTGCCTTGATCTCATCCATGTTCTCATGGCCTTCGGCAATCTCGGCGGCGTACAGCAGGGCGGGAAGCACTGCGAATTTAGAGCACTCGTCTCCGTCGTCGCCCCAGGAGGTCAGGAACCAGTCCTCCACTCCGCCGGCTCTGCAGGCCTCCATTGCCGCCCGGGTGGCTTCCATGCTGAATGTATTGTCCGGTCCGAATCCTTTCCAGGTCCACGCGCCTCCGGCGAAAATCACCTTTCTTCCGAAAGCCTTGTTGACCTCTATCATTTTCGCATAGCGCTCTCTGTCCGTGGTGTAGTAATCCCAGTAGACAAATGTCACGTTTTCCGGCAGCTGTACCTTCTGTCTCACCCACTCCGGGTCGAGCTTCCCGCCCTCATAATAATCCGGGGTATTCAGCGCAAGTTTACAGAACATATCGCTCCAGATCATGGGCTCAAAGCCGTACTTGTCCGCCAGAGCACAGACCCGGCTCAGATGCCTGCAGATCAGCTGAAACCGGTCCGCATACCCATGCTGTTCCAGATATTTCCCCAGCCCTACGTTGTAGGCCTCATCCATTCCGATATGAATTTTTCCGGTGGAACAGCACTGCCGCAGCGTGGAAAAGATATGTTCCAGCAGCTGATACGTCTTCTCCTCGTCAATGAGGAGGATGTCATCACAGTCACAGATATCCTTATAATCCTCCCATCTGAACATACATTTCAAATGGGCCAGCGTCTGAATACACGGCACCAGCTCCACGCCCATCTCCGCGCAGAACGCATCTATCTCCTTCAGCTCCGCTTTGGTATACCTGCCCCGCATGTAGCCGAAAAAGGGCTCGCCGTCCACCTCGTAAGTCTCCTCCGTGTAAAGCATCAGCGTGTCATAGCCCATTTTTGCAATGGTACTCACATAACGTCTAATTCCCTCCGGTTTCATTACACCGTTTCTGGAACAATCCAGCATGATTCCCTTCATACTCTTATTTCCCCTGCCTTTCCTCTGTCTTCCCCGTTATCTATGGTTTCACTCTCCGGGTCCCATACATTCAGCATCAGGTACACCCCCTGCTCCTCCTCCGGGAACAGGAAATCGTCATACCAATAAAATGTGCTGTTCTCCTCTGTCCCCAGTGACACCAGCGTCTCCAGCACCTCCCGGGAATAAGGGTACATACGGGCGTCTCCTTCGTTGGTGCCGGGATATTCACAGCCCTTGACATAATACTTCCTGTCCCGCTGCGCCGCATACACATTTCTGTCAAATACAATGCCATAGGGAGTATTTCGGTACTTAACCGCACGGGTGTAATGGATCAGCGACGAAGAATAAAGCATCACATTATCCGTTATTTCCGTATCCTTAAATACCTCATAAAGCGCCTTTCCCCCCACACAGCAAAAGCTTCCGTTCTTCAGCGGTCTCTGATGCCCGAACTGGTAGCCGGAATAGAACATATAATTATCCGTTACACGCACATGTAAGAACTGATTCTGGTTCTTCGTCCCCATCTTTTCCGGCGTATTGTTATTCCACAGCTCGATAGGGGAATTGGAATAGGCCAGCACATTCCCGGAAAACTCTATATTCTGCATGATGCAGGCGGCTTCTCCGCTGATATACTGGGTGGTCAGCTGGGCGTCATAGCACTCATATACCACGCATTTCCTGATATAAAAGCCGTCGCATTCCCCCCAGTTCTCAATGGCGTTCCCATAGCGCACCGTCCCCGTCAGCTCCTGAAGGCTGCCGCCTATCCAGCCCAGCTCACAGTTCTGAACTGTCACATTGACACAGTCCACCAGGTTCATTCCGTGGGAACCGCCGTATTTTACACATAGGTTATCTACTATAATGTCTGTTGACTTTACATTACTGCGCAGAATATTCCCCCGTCTGGAAATCATAATCTGTGAGAAATACTCTCCCGGATTCCCCCTGTCGAAGTACAGATACAGAACCCCGGCCTCATAATCGTGAAAAAACTCCAGATTATTGCACAGTCCGCCCGGATTGACAAAAAAGGTATCACCGGAATGAAATACCTCCATCTTATTGGTCACCATACCGGAATCCATAGTCTTTACACCGGGCTGGTAAGGCTCATTTGGCTCACCGGGTGTCACCTTGATTCCGTAAGCTTTCCCTCCGTCGCAGATGATATTGCCTATATCCCCGTATCGGCCGCCCACATTTTCCGAGTAAGCCCATACGTTCGGATACTCCGTCTCCCGCCACTTCTCCTTACCCGCCCCGCTCAGGCAGTTCATGAACAGGGGCTTCTTCCCGGTTCCATATGCCGAATAAGTGATTCCGGGCATCAGAAGCAGCGCATAGTCCCCCATCGTCTCTGTGTGGAAATGACTGTTCCACTGGCTTCCCCTCTCGAAGAAAACTCCGTCGCCCTCTGTCACCTCCCGGGCCTCAAAGGCCCTGTGAAGACGCTCTATGGTCTGCCATGCACCTTCCGGCGACCTTCCGTCGGCATCATCGCTGCCGGAGGGTGAGAGATAATAGCAGTTCCCACGGATACTCTCCGGTGAAATGCCCTCCGCGTTCAGAATCTCTTCCGCTCTCCTCCCGGCCAGCTCCGCATAATGCCTGTGTACCTCCTGTGTCAGAGGCTGAAAGTTTAATTCCGCCTGCCGTCCTGCGCGTATGGCAGACAGTTCTCTCGATGTAATGATTGTCTCAATCCTCATCTTTTTTCCTTCCGCTTAACCTTTTTCGTTTCCTGAATAAATTCATTTTGTCATTTCAAACCCAAAAGGCCGCCATAGTCAGGCAGCCCTTTTCTCAGCCCTTCAGAGATCCGATCATAACGCCGGTCTGGAAATGCTTCTGCAGGAAGGGATAGATCAACAGGAACGGCACTGTGGCCACCACTACAAGGGCGGCGCTCATGGCGGTGTTGATCTCATCGTACAAAAGCTGATCCACATAGGTCTGGGTGGAACCCAGCATTCCCTTCACGCCTGCGGCATCGGTGCTGATCAACAGTCTGCGCAGCATCAAAGCCAGCGGATGCTTCTTCGGGTTCTGGAGATACAGGGACGGCTCAAACCATCTGTTCCAGTGGTCCAGACCATAGTACATGGCCACCACAGCCATGGCCGGCTTCGACAGCGGCATGTAGATCTTAAACAGGATCGTTCCATGTCCCGCCCCGTCCAGCTCCGCCGATTCGTCCAGGCTGTCCGGAATCGACTGATAGAAGGAGCGGAGCAGAATGGCGTTATAGGTACTGATTGCACTGGGCAGAATCACCGACCAGTAATTGTTGAAAAGTCCCAGGTCTCTGACCAGAAGGAACATGGGAACCATCCCGCCGCTGAAATACATGGTGATCAGAATCAGAATCGTCACCGGCTTCTTCAGCTTCACCTTGTACCCTTTCCTGGACAGGAAATAAGCCAGAATCATGGTGAGCACCATATTGACCACAAGGCCAAGCCCCATGATGATAAAGGTATTCTTATAACCGGTGACCACATCCGTCTCCTTAAAAAGCAGCTCATAGGCCAAAGTGGAAAATTCCTGGGTAAACCACATGATCTTCGGCGCCGTCACAAGGCTTTCCGGCGTGCTTAAGGATACGGCAAGCTCATACATCATGGGATACAGCATGGCGATTGACAGGAAGAAGAGAATCACTGCAATCACGATATCCAACGAGTTTTTCTTCAGTTTTCTTATTAATTTATCGCTCATTATCCCACCTCCCTACAGCAGACTGGTATCCGAAACCGTCTTCGCAACCTTATTCGCAAACAGCAGCAGGATGATATTGATCACGGAATTCATCAGCCCTACCGCCGCGGAATAGCTGAAATTAAACTCTACAAGACCCTTCCTGTAGACATAGGTGGAAATGACATCCGCCGTCTTATAAATGGCAGGATTATATAACAGGATTATGTCTTCCGAGCCAACGCTCAGCAGGCCTCCTATGGCCATAATCAGTGTAAGCACCCGGGTAGGGGCTATGGCCGGCAGAGTGATATACCTCATCTGCTGGATGCGCCCGCAGCCGTCCAGTCTGGCCGCCTCATAGATCTGCTGGTCCACCCCGGACATGGCGGCCAGCATGATGATACAACTCCAGCCCATGCCCCGCCACAGATGCATGATCTGGCGGATGGGCACAAAGGCTGCCGGTATTCCCAGCAGGTTCTTCGGCTCAAAGCCAAACCAGCCCAGAAAGACATTAAACAGTCCGTCCGTCTGGCAGAACTGCGTACAAATGGTACAGGTGACTACCATGGAAATGAAATGGGGGAAAATGGAAATGGTCTGCGTCACCTTTTTATATCTGCTCCACCGAAGCTCGTGAAACATTAAGGCAAGTCCTATGCTGGCGCATCTGCCTACCACCAGTCCCACCACGCTCATGATGATGGTGTTGCGGAACAGCCTTCCCACGTCGGGATAGCTGAAAAAGCTTTTCAGGTGCTGCAATCCCACCCACTCGCTCCCCAGAATTCCCTTTCCGGGACTGTAATCCCGGAACGCAATCTGGGCCCCGTACATGGGGTAGTAGCAGAACACAAGATAATAGGCAATGACCGGAAGAATGAATAAATACAGGCCCCAGTTCTTTTTCAGGTCTCTCTTCCAGGACATGGTATTTCCCCTGTGTTCAATTTTGGATTCCTTCATATTCACGCGCATGCGCTCTATAAATCTGCTCATAAATCACCTCTCAATTAAGTCAAATCACTACAGCACACTCCATCCGCCTAATATGGAGAAAGGGAGGGAAAGCCTCCCTCCCTTAAACATTAACATCCTCTTTGATCTATTTCAGATTCATATTTCTCGTATAAGCAGACTGGAGCGCCGCCAGTACTTCATCCGCACGGTAGGTATCCTTACAGGTAGCCTTGATGGTCTCCCAGTCGTCGAAGCTTTCCGTTCCAAGAACCAGGCCCACCAGCTTTTCCTGGGCGTAGCTGTCCAGATCCGCGAAATAGGCACCATAAATACCGGACTCTTCATCATTCATTGGAACGTTAATTCCCGCATATTCATCAAACTGAATATAAACATCCACAAATTCTTTCTGAATATCGCTCATATACATCATTCCGCCGATGGCTTCGCCGGCCCACATGGTACGTTTTGCCAGGCCGTTGCCCTTCTCGTCCTTCCAGCGTTCCTCCTCGGGCAGAAGCTGGATATTGCCCTGGGCATCTCTGGTATAGCTTAAGCCTTCCAAGCCGAAGCTGTATAATGTCTGTCCCTCTTCCGTATAGCAGAAGTCAAGATATCTCATGGCTGCTTCCACATTTTCGCAGCTCGTAGACACAGAGAAGGTATAGTCATTAATCATCTTCATATCCGTCAGACAGAAATTGTATATCTTATCGCTCTCCTGCATTTTCAAAGCAGGAATTGCCAGGAACTCTGCCCCCTCGATTTCACAGCTATTGGCAGATGTGGCGGAATTGTCAGCCCCCTGAACGCCTGCAAACAGGTCGCCGGTAGCCAGCTTGCCGCGGACGCCGCCCTTGCCGATGCTGGGGAAGTCAGCGTCAATCAGGCCGTCTTCCCACCACTGATTCAGACGCTGCAGGAATTCTTTGTAGTTATCGTCATACATGGCAAACTGCACATTCTGTCCATCCACGCAGTAGAAGGGATAAGCACTCTGATAAGCATTGCTGAGACAGCCGAACATATACTGCTGATGCAGCCAGCGCATCTCGGAGGAAAGCGGCACCATATTGGGATACTTCGCCTTCACTGCTCTCAGCACCGCTTCGAACTCGTCTATCGTAGTGGGAACCTCCATCTCCAGCTCGTCCAGGATGTCCTTGCGGAGAATAATCCCTCTGTCCTTGTATATATAGCTCTGATCCTCGACACCTGCAAAGCCCCAGATTCTTCCGTCATCCGTGGTCACCTGGCTCTTAACGTCCGGATTCTCCTCCAGATAGGCCAGATAGTTGGGCATCCACTCGGGATGCTGGTTCAGGTCAATGATATAGCCTTCGTCTATGGCAGCGGCAGGACCTCCTTTATAGGACTTATTAAAGCAGTTTACCATAATATCCGGCAAATCATGGGCAATCAGCATATACGTAAATTCTTCATTGCGGCTGTCCCACGACACGCCATTGGTCTCCACATAGGCGCCCGATGCCTGAGAAAGTACTCCGATGGCTCCCATCAGATACTTGTCGGGATCTGAAAAAGCTTCCTCCGCACTGATGCTTCCCCATTCGTCGTTTTCCTGTCCGAAGTTGATGGTCAGCTTCACATGCTCCATGGGATAGGTAAATTCTTCCGGTTCTGCCGGTGTCTCACTGGATGCATTCGATGCATCCGCCGAGCTGCCTGTATCCTGGCTGGTGCTTTCCTGCACTGAGTCGGAGGCGCTGCTCTGCTGTGGATCCGCCCCCCCACACCCTGCAAGCAGGCCAACACACATTGTGGTTACGGATAACAGACTTAAAAGTTTCTTTGTGCGTTCTTTCATTTTGTTTTCTCCCTTACGTTATAATGGTACAATGGTTTACTGGTTGCATTAACGTTACTGTAACTTGAGTTTCATTATACCATTAACGTTAATATCTGTCAACAGCATTTATACTTTTTGTGCTGATTTTTTATACAGCTTTTTTATGGGCTTTTTATGTGCCAGAATATAGGTAAATAACTTGACCTGGATAAGCCATAAATTAGCAAAAAAGCACACTTGGATAGTAGAATCGGTCCTTTGATTCTACTATAGAATTTGGATAGTAGAATCGGTCCTTTGATTCTACTATAGATTTCACACAAATGGAACTGGTTTATTTCTCCAGTTCACGACCACGGACTCCGCCTGCGACTCTGCCCCAGCTTTGCCCCGGCTCTGCCGGGGGCCTGCGTCGTTCCACTCATTGAAACGGGGAAATTGCCTTAGTAGCCTGAACAGAAAAAAGTGCCAGAGATCTGCCGCTTATTGGCATGCGTCTTCTGGCACCTTTTAATCCTGTACAACTGTTGATTCTATTTTTTTCAGATTTGATAGCTTTACCTTCTTTGCCTCATCTATGAGGTCTCAATTTATCTACCAGGATTTGTACACTGTAATTGTACTGTAATTATAATTACATTGATTCCCGAATTTTTTCGTCATCCCAGTCAGGATGTTTCTTCATTACATTACATATCCGCGAGACAAGCGAAGGCTCTTCTTCAAATATATCTGCAATCTCTTCCGGAGCCATACCTTTTGCCGTCTTTTTCCGAACCTGACTGATCAGTTTCTGAAGTTCGCCTGCTGTGAGTCCCTCAGCTCTGCCCCTGGCCTCGCCGATTGCTTCTCCCTCAGTCCGGCCTTCCTCCCTCACATAATCGTCTCTCGCATCCCTGTCCCGTATTTCTTTCATATGCGCGTCATACATAGCCCGTATCACTTTTCCCGCATTTGCCAGCTTTATCTCCCTGATAGCCTCCAGAATTCCGGGATTTTTCGTTTTGATCATATCCAACTCCACCTCCGTCTTCGCATTAAACACGCGGATCCAGTCATCCATCCGCTCCTCACCGCTCAGTTTCTTCTGCAATTCCACGATATGTACCTCCAGTAAATCTGTAAGATCATTGCCTTCTTTATCCCGCAGTCTGTAAACCCGGTGATATTGAGGCGCATTACTGAGATTAAAGTCCAGAATACTGACACTGATACAACGTTTCAATTTCTCATACTTTTCTCCGAACAGTAAGGCCTCCACAAACATCTTACACAGGTAAAACAAAGAGCGTTTGTCCCAGTAGCGGATGATTTTGATCTGCAGCTCGATGTTGACTTTCGTATCTCCGTTTAAAACCAGCAAAATGTCCAGAATCCCCTGTTTCTGCCGGAAGAATCGTTTCCACAAAACGGGATTGGCCAGCCGCACCGACTCGATTTCCTCCACGGGAATATCCAGCACATCGCTGACAAAGTGCTTCCTGACCAGCGGGTTCTGCATCAGATACTTGAACAGATAGTCATACTTCAAAGAAACAATACTCATTCCTGTCCTCCTCTTTCCGCAGGAGAACAGAACAAATACATGTCCGGAATCTCCTGCTTTTTCATTTTGATTTTGAATTTAAAAGCATAGAGTTTCCGTTAACAGGGAACAGCCTGAAAAGATACAGTTCCCAAATGAAAATAACTGACCTGAACCGCGCAGGCGGCCGGTGAACAGGAATTCCGCAGACGGGAATTCCATTGCTGAGAAATTGTTATGCTTTGTACTGATTTTAGCACAGGAGAAGAAAAAGAGCAAGTGATTTTTAGAAAATGAATCCCGGACGCCGATGCCAAAGCTTAATGCAATGGCATCAGCTGGTTTAGGTATCTTCAATCTGGCCTGTCGAAAAGGGAAAAGCCCTGTATATGAAAAATGCTGCCAGTCATAAGCCCCCTTATTTCCGTTCCGCATCTGTGGTTAAAATGCCCTCCAGATGTTTCATCACATTCTCATCTGTCAGATACTTTTCATGGGTAAACACCACCAGCTCTTCCGATACGGTGGAAGCAATCCGCTCCATTGCCCCGGCCAAGCCTTCTTCTGTCCGCATCTTCTCCAGGCGCACATGAGTCACCGAGTACAGCAGGTGCTTCTCCGGATGGCGGTACTGCCCCTCCCGAAGCAATGTTTTGTTTGCCTCCACCGGTAATCCGTAATTGATACGGTCATCATCCCCGCAGAACAGCCGCTTCACGCCTCTTTCCGCCAGCGCCGCCGTCATCGCCTCATTACCGGAACAGAAGTGAATCCTTATCGCCGGGGTAATACAGTCTCCGCCTCCGGTGATCCGCTCAAGCTCTCCCGTCACCATCTCATATTCCTCCGCGGCCTGCTCGCTGCCGGCGCTATTATAATTGGAACTCTCATCATATCCATGAAAGCCAAACCGCAGCCATCCGCTGTTATCCTGGAACTCCTCCCGCCAACGATCCGGCACCATGGAAAGGTTGAATGCTCCTCTGCGGTAAAAGCAGAAACAGGATACATGGATTCCATACTTTTCATGCAGTCCTTTCAGAATATGAAAGGACTGCGCTTCAAATATACTTGTCACAGTGCGCTCGTTCTGACACAGCCATTCAAAGGCTTCTATAATATCATCCACAGAAAAATGAATCGTTCTTCTCATGTATTTGCTCCGGCATCCTGCTCAAACTCTACTTCTGCCACCCTGACCACATAATTGCATCCATAGGAATAGCCTGTGGCATTGACCCAGAGATTCTCACCATTCTGAACAAATTCCAGCGCTTCTCCGTTATCAGTCCATGTAATGCTTCGCACTTTCCGCCTGGCCCCTGCAAAATATCTGAATCCGGGGCCGCCCTTTGATACCACCACATGGCTGCTTCCCCGTACTTTCAGATCGTGAATAAACAGATAGGTCTTATCCTCCGTATCCAAAGCAAAATTCCTGTCCTCTCCGGTCATTTTGCCGGGCTTTCCCTGGTAGATTGACCGGCCGCAGGTCTCAATCCAGCTTCCCATGGCCTCCAGCATGGCTTTCTGCATGGCCGGGATACCGCCCTCTCCCTCCGCTCCTATATTGAGCAGATAATTAGCTCCCACTTTTCTACAGGCGCAGAGGGTCTCGATGATCTCCGGCAGACTCTTGTAATTGTAATCATTTTTGCCGAATCCCCAGTGGTCGTTCATGGTATGGCACATCTCGGCCGCAACGTACTTCGGCACCGATGAGTATGCGGAAAGTGGATACATTACAGTTGATACTTTGCAGAACATTATCGGATTAGGTGTGAAGTATGTGGCGTATCTTAT
>JAAWLQ010000061.1 GCA_022797995.1 Lachnospiraceae bacterium | reverse complement strand
ACCAGGCGGTCCAGAACATCCGTCACGATGATCTTCTGGGCATCGATCCCTTTCCCTCCGATCAGGTTGGCCAGGTTCTCTGCTGTCAGCGCGACCAGGTATTCTTCCCTCTCTCCATTTCCTCTGGGATATACATAGGCGTATCCCATGGTATCGGTATCCATGATCTTTTCTACCATCTGTTCCTCTTCTGAACGCATGCTTTTTCTTCTCCTTTCTGAATTTTCATCGGAAATCTGTTAAACTAACAAAAGCACAGCAGCCTGTTACTGCATCCCGATCCCCTGAAATATGGTCTCCTGCAAAAATTCATTTTGGGCCAGTCGACATTTCTCACTTGCCTGTTGTACGAGTTCCAAGGCTTCCCTCAGCGCTGCCTTGTCTTTTTCAGAATCAATCTTGGAATCTAATGCCATTTTTATGCTTTTCTCTGCCCGGTACAGATCCTCTGATACATACTTATAATTCATCATGGGCGTTCCCTCCTTTAGGCTTTTAGACAATAAAAAACAGAAGTCTCCTCGTATAAAGGTTACTTCTGGCTCATATCCACAGCATTCATTGTCCGCTAACTTAACTCCATCCCACCACCTGGCACCTCTTCTGGTATCTCCTCCCCCATCTCACTCTGCATTATCGTAAGGCTTTCTGGCAGTGTTGGTCCCTTTCCCATGTACTGGATAATGATCCCGGAAAAATCATATCCGACAGGTCTCAATACTTTTTTCTCCATCATGGTTATCAATGCTTCAGTATCGAATTTGGACTCAAAGTATAATCCCTCATCGCTCTGGAACGGCACGTCCATTCCTTCTGGTGATCTTCCAAGTATGGTTCGCTGCCTTCCGAATACCTTACTTTTTCTAGAAGTTTACACAAACAAGAGCTGTATTCTTCATCAAGCAAAGAATACAGCTCTTTATTTTACTAAATCCCTTTTACCTATTTCATTACATACACAGCTCTTTTGTATTTGTTTGTATACATCATTCTTATTTTCTTCCATTTTCAAACGATATGCACACAATATACATTCCAAACCTTTTTCTATATTATGGTATCTATTGAATTTCCCCTTTATATTTTAACTATATAAATATGCACAATCACATTATTGTATATTTCACTACATCTTCTTTACATTCTCTTCCCCAAATAGCTCTTTCGCTTTTTCAATAACTAAACTTGTTGGGTTAGGATAATATACAATTAAATTATTTTTCGCACGAGAGCAACATACATAAAAAATCCTTTCTGTTCTCTGAATAACAGATTCTTTACCAGGAGTTTGTTCAAAATAATATTTGAAATTGTAATTATTCCATCTCCCATTATCCATCACAACAAGCACATTTTCAAATTCCGCACCTTTGATACCATGCTGCGTAGAATATGGGGAGTAACTATTATAATATGAAAAATAGGATATGAGCTGAGTTGATGGTAAAATTTTCACTTTATCATATATCTCGCCATATTTTTCTACATATGTCTCAAAACTATCATCTTTTCTAAGAAACTTTTCTTTATCAAAGTATTCAATCATTTCCTCTATAGTGCTTGTTCCTATGTTGCTTTCAATATCAGATAACACCTTACTTATTGATTGCTTGTCTGCATTTGTATTAATTTTTTTCTGCAATAATTCCAGAACTACCGAATAACATTTCTTTTTATAATGGTATATAATATTTCCCATTTTTAGTAAATGCTTGGCTAAATAGTCAGGTTCATTCCCAATAATTCTATCTGAATTTGGAAACGCCGCCAATAATTCAGCAAATCCTAAACGAACTGCACTCAATCTATGTGTTAAAAATAATATTTTCGTTTCTTCAAAATTTTCAAAATCCCATCCTTCAGAATATTTACTTATTTTAAAAGTCTCTAAATCAAAATCATTATCAGAATAAAGGAAAATAGCCGAACCAGCTTTATTCACTATTGTTCCAGTTTCATTTTTCTTTGCTGGCTCCTGCGTTATATCGGAGCGTAACCTGTTCAGCAAATTAATAACTTTTACAGAGCAACGATAATTATCCGCCTTTTTAATCTCAATAACATCCTTTGAATCAATATACGCTTGTATACTTCCAACTCCAGTATCATAAATGGATTGCATCCTATCACCAAAAAAACCAATACACAATGATTGTTTTGCAGTTCCTTTTATATGTTTTAAAAATATTTCAATTACAGATACTTGTGTATCTTGATATTCATCAACAAAAATGTAATCATACTTATCGCATAATATTTTTGAGAGTAGTGGATATGATTCAAACATATAATTGGCAATTTTTAATACATCATCATGGGATATGATTCCATTTTGTAAATCTCTATAATTTTGATATTGAACGACATCCAAATCTGCTTCAGTTATTGGTTTATCTCCAGAATAATGAATAGCTAAACTGCTTTTTACGGAATCCCCTGAACCCAACTCTACTAATGCCTGTTTTAAATTTTTTTGGTAATCCTTTAGTTCTTCCCACAAAAAATCATGAATTGTCGAAACATGAAGCTTCGAATAAGGAGAACGCTCTTTAATCTCATCCGCCGCCACATTCGTATATGTTATACACGCTACTCGTACCTTCGGATTCTTATCAAAAATATAATGAAGTGTTTGCACTAAAGTATATGTCTTTCCACTTCCAGCACCACCACTTAATAAGAAATTGTTTTTTCTATCCAAACATGCACATATCTGTTCCATCACTGTATCAGCCATTCTAACCCCTCCTTAATGTATAGCGGTATATTCCATTTTTCGTTCTTTGAACCACCATACAATAGAATATCCAATGCAAATGCTGTTTTACTATTAATACACTCATGTGCCATATTAAAATAATCATTTCCCAGACTGTCTAATTTACTTCGATTTTTTAGGCCAGCAAAATTATCTTTATTATCTAAAATGAACTGGAGATTATCACATAAAAAAGCATCCTCAAAACTCCGAGCTTGATATCCGTTTACTTCCTTTTGAAAGACTAAACGTAGATTTCCTTCATTGGACATCTCCCATTTTAGAGTTTCCTCATTATATTTCAAGGTAATCGGTTTTTTAGATAACGCAACAATATCAGATAAGTTCTTCTTACCAGTAAAAAATTTAATTGAGGCATTGGACGTAGTAGTTGCTTCTGAATATTCACACTCTGCCGCCCTGCCATTTGCATTAATCTTTGCATAATCTAAATCTGTAACAATCAAAGTCTTTATTCCCAAAAATCCTAACAGTACAGCAAACACATGAGAATATGCCCCAACTTCAACCACTGAAATATTCTGTGACAGCAACGGCTCAGTTTGTAGAATTTCTGCCTTTCCAGATTGATCTGTTTCAGAATCTTTTAATCTCTTAATTAAATCTGCTTTCTCGTCATCCATCTTTTTCATCATGGCGGAAAAAAGTATTCTCTCTGTATCTCCTTCAATCAAAACTGCTTTATCTGCAAAAAACAGTTCTGCCCGATTAAGTGTAACATATTGTTTTACAAATCTATATGCCCGTTCCTGTTCTTCCTTTTTTTTATCATCCTTTTCATTTACCATTTTAGAATACAAGCTCTTCAAACTTCTGGACTTCACACTCGTAAACGTTTCACGATAGAAGTATTTTATATCTTTGAAGTCGCATTGTGAAACCATATGTGATGAATGCGTACTGATTATTGTTTGCAAAGAGAAGTCCTGTCCCAATTCCTCACAGTATGTTTTCAATATCTTTTTAATATTGTTAATAAAAATATACTGCATTTGAGGATGGGTATGTGCCTCTGGTTCTTCAATAAAAAGCAAATTAAGAGGGGTCGGGTTTTCCTCGTCATTGTTTTTCTTAGCCAAATGATTTAATTTAATACGTATATCAAATATAATTGCAAAAAGATTTAAATAACCAAGTCCATTATAATCTTCTGGAAGCAACGTATCCTGATGTTTATATTTAACAGTGGTATTATCCTGAAAAATCTTTTTTTCGCTTAATGTAGATAAAACAGATAATTCTGCCTCTTTAGGGTTATAAGACATTTTAGCTATCTCATCTACAATTGATGAAAATATTCCTTGATATATGCCCGATAAACTCCGATCCGTTTCACTTAATTGTTTCTGTAATTCTGGAAATTCTGCATCTGACGAAACATTCGCTGCATAATATTTACCCGCTAACACCGACAATGATTTACTTTTTCCCTGTTCATTATCTACATCGCGCTTTGCCCAAATCGTTTCCATTGAAATAATGGACTGAACTACTTCATTTGTAATAATTTTAAAATTGCCTTCATTTTCATATTCCAATGCTTTTATGCGTATATCAAAATATTTTCTCATATTGTTGCTTATATAATATTGAAAATCTCGCTCAATACCTTTTCCCCTATATTCCGCATAATCTTTCACAAGTTTTAAATATTTTTCATACGTCAAAACATATTCAAACAGTATCACTAAATGTGTTTTTGAACTATCTAAATCTAAAAGGAGTTTTGATGCCGCTCTAAGGCTGTCTGTTTGCTTATATGATATGACAAGTTTTAGCGATAATGAAATTTCACCATATTCTTCTGCTTTTAACAATTTATTTTCTAATTTAAGTATTTTCTGTTGAACCTCTAAACTAAAGTCTTCAAAAACAAATTCCGGTTTACTTTCTGATAGAAATCTTTGCAATACAATCAAAAAAGAAGTCTTCCCTGAATTATTTTTTCCAATAACCAAAGATAACATATCCTCAAAATCTATGTCCATCTCTTTTAACATTCTGAAATTTCTTATATGTGCTGACTCTAGCTTCATTATTCTCCTCCGTAATGGTATAATTAACTAAACTAAATTATAGCAAAAATATTGTTTTTAATCAATGTTTGCATCGAACTCTGGAACAACACATATAAATACCATATAAAAAGCTGACTTCCAGAACACTACCTCATGCAAGCCAGCTATTACAACACCACACATTTTTCATATATGTACGGCACTCTTATTTTGCTCTATCTTCAAATATGATACATAATTTTCTATTTATAGTCCCAATCCATCTACCCATTTCTGAACCTCTTCATCTGAAGCGTTAGACGGAAACCGCATACCTTCTTTCCATTCTCCACTTCCTGCCAGCTCCGCTAGCAGTTCTCCGCTCTCTCCTAATCCAGATGATGCAGATGTACAGAAAGGAATCACCGTTTTTCCTGCAAAGTCATTCGCTTTAACAAAGCTGTTTACTGGCCATGCCGCAATTCCCCACCACAAAGGGTAACCTACATACACCACAGACGCAGACCCCCAACCATCTATTGTAGTGGAAACCAACTCAATCTCTCTTTGCCCCGGGTCTTCATGCTCCTTTCCTACACGACTGTTCTTATCTGTCCAATCCAGATCCTCATCTGTATATGGCTCTACAGGCTCCAGCTGAAACAGTTCTCCACCGGTAGCCTCTGCGATCACACTCGCCACCTGTTCCGTATTCCCTGTTGCTGAAAAATATACTACGATTGTTTTCTCTTCTGCCTCACTGCTTTCTGTTTCTTCTACACCACCATCTTTCGCAGCTACATTTTCCAATGTATCTGGCTCTTCCTCCAGCTTCCGTTCATCTGTAGTCTGTTCGGCTTGAACCGTATGATCATTCTTTGTGTCCTCAGAATTTGAACCACATCCCACTAATAGGCCTGCTGCCAAGACCCCTATCATAATTAATGAAAATACTCGTTTGTTCATATTATAAATGCTCCATTCTCCCTGTTTATTTATCTCAACACCATACACAATTTACCTTCTATTTGTGTATACAGTTCTTATTTTCCTCTATTTTTAAACGCTATACACATAATACACAATTAAAACCTTGCTCCATATTAGGAAAGCCCACATAAACAATGTCATACTGCGCAATGTCTTCTATGCTTTCCGCAATCGCCGGACGGGCTCCGTTTTCCTTTTCCTCTGCGGCAATATCCAAAAGCGCATTATAGTCGGAGGTATAGGCTTCCTCCGGAACGATTTCAAAGATATCTGCCCCTGTCTGCGCCGCAATGGCATTCGCCACATTTTCCGTATTCCCCGACCATGAGAAATACACAACCAGCGCACTACTGCTGTCTGCCCCAGGTTCAGCCATCGCCGATTCTGTCCCTGCCTGCTCTGTCATACCACTCTCCGATTCTGTCTGTCCCGATGTATCCTCCCCTGGTTCAGGCTGCGTGGACGTATCCTTCAGCCCTCCTGCGTTTTGGACAGGAGGGGTCTGTGTATCCCCACCCTGCTCCACATTTTCATCTGCATCAATATCGTCTCTTCCTCTTTCCGTCTCCCTGCTGCCGCACCCTGCCAACGAGAACACCATGGCACAGACCACAGCTGCTGCTATCATTTTCTTCATTTTTTCCTCCTGTCCGCTCAAAGGTCCTTTTTATCTTTCTGCATCTCATACCGCAGATAATCCATATGCACTATCTGTCTTTCCTTAAGATGAATCTCATCCAGTGTCTTTCCCCTTTTCCTGTTGAGCATTTCCAGCCGCATGGCCTGTGTGCTTTCTCCCTCCAGCGCAAGGCGCATATATGCCTTCACCTCGCTGCTGCTAAAGCCGATGTCATGCAGTGTCATAATCATGCCCAGCCTTTCAATGTCCTGGTCATCGTACTGCCATGCCCCCATGACCTTCTTTACTGCTCCGCACAGTCCCCAGCTCTCATACTCTTTCAGTATTTTAAGAGGAACCTGATACCGCTCGCCCGCTTCCTTCATTGTCATTGTGAAAATTTACTCCCTTCTGAACTTGCTGATTTCTGCTCTTCCCGGAACAGTTTTATTGTAAGCCGGCTTCAGTGAAATGTCTAATACCCATTTTGTATTCTAAGAAATGCCTGTTATGTATCATTACGGCAAAAACTGCTGCAAAGTGCCGAATCAGCCATTTGCAGCAGTTTATATCCATTACCCCTTTTATTCTTCTATATCTTCTTTTCTCTTTCCTATTTCTGCTATAGATTCTTTCACATGCTCGATGAATCTTTGCATTGTCGGCGAAAGTGTCAGGTTCTTTTTCCAGACCAGAACACAGCCGCTCTCTATTTCCGGTTCTAAGGGCCGCAGGCATAAGATATCCTGATTACAGGAAAATTCCATTACTATCGCTACTCCGATGCCGCTTTCCACCATAATGGATTGGTTATAGTGTGAAAGATTGCAGGTTGATACGATATGGAGTTTTTCTTTCCCATAGCCGAACCAGTTTTCGAATTCATTCCGCACGGATCGGCGCCTTGCTACAATCAGCGGTACACCTGCCAGGTCTTCCGGAACGATTTTCTGTTTCTCTGCCAGTGGGCAGTCCCTGCGCATCAGCACCTGCCATTTTTCCTTCAGCGGCATTCTTATATACTGGTATCGGCTGATTTCTACTGGTTCCAACAAAAGCCCCATGTCCAGAACTCCGTTTTCCAGATGCTCTTTTACATCATCCGCAATGGCTGTGTATATATGAAAGCTTACATTAGGGTACTTCCTCCGGAAAGAGGCAATCATCCTGGATAGAGGCTTCATATTCCGGGTTTCTCCACAGCCAATGGAGATTTCTCCTGAAACTGTTTCCTCCCCATGCTTTAATTCTTTCGCTGCTTTTTCCGCCAAATCCACAATTTCCTGTGCGCGTCTCCGAAGCAGCATGCCCTCTTCAGTCAACAGAATATTATGTTTTCCCCTGCGGAATAATTTGACCCCGAGCTCTTCCTCCATCTGCATCAGCTGGCGGGACAGGGTTGGCTGCGTGATATGTAAAAGAGCCGCCGCTTTTGTGATATTTTCCTCCCTTGCAGCCGCCAGAAAGTATTGTAAAACACGAAGTTCCATTTCTGTTTGCTCCCTTCTATTCCTCCATATAAAACCGGGCCTGCAGGTCAAAAAGCTCCGCATAATACCCCTTCTGCGACAACAGCTCGGAATGACTTCCTGTCTCGACAATCCTTCCCTCGCGCAAAACCACGATTCTGTCGCAGAATTTCGTACTGGACAGTCTGTGGGAGATAAATATGGCCGTCTTCGAATCCACCATTGCCAGGAATTTCGTGTAAATGTCGTATTCCGCCTTCGGGTCCAGGGCAGCCGTCGGTTCGTCCAGAATAACGATTGGCGCGTCCTTATAGAGCGCCCTGGCAATGGCAAGTTTCTGCGCTTCTCCGCCGGACAGCTCGATGCCGTCTTCTTCATAAATTTTATAGAGGTAAGTCTCCACACCTTTCTCCAGCGAACTTATTCTGTCGGAAAGTCCGGCTTTCTCCAGACTGCTTTCCACACGGCTTTCCTCAACCGCATCCCCGGACAGGGACGTGATGTTATCTATAATCCGGAAAGCAAAGAGTTTGAAATCCTGGAATACGGTTGAAAATAACTTCAAATACGCTTTGTAATCAATCTCTCTTATATCAATACCGTTCAATAATATCCGGCCTTCCGTGGGCTCATACAGTCTCAGCATCAGCTTGACCAGAGTGGTTTTCCCGGCTCCGTTTTCTCCGACTATGGAAAGTCTCTCCTTCTTTTTCACAGTCAGGTTAATGTCCTTCAGGCTGGGCGTACTCTGCCCCGGATAGGTAAAGGAAACATTCTCGAATGTCAGCTCCATTTCCATATCCTCCGGCTGGGAGAAGGCACTTTTTCCATCCGAATACCTGCTGTGTAATTCCAGAAAATCAAAATAATCCTTTAAATATTGCCCGTTATTACTGATATCTATATAAGAGCTTATAATCGCCTGAACGGAATTGTTGAAGGTGGTAATCGCATTTAAATAAAGGGAAAAATCACCTACGGAAATCGCATGTTTCACCAGAATCTTATAGCCCAGAAAGATATAAATTACAGAATTAAGGCACAGATTCGTAAATAGATAAATAATATTTCCTTTTAGCTGTAAGGAAAAAACTTTACTGACATACTTTTCAATGGTCCGGGTAAGGCCATGATGAATGGCATTGAGCGAATTCTGCATATCATAAATCCGGATCTCTTTTCCGTAAGCAAAATCCGAATTTATGGACCAGAAATATTCAATTTTATGGTTCACCGGAGCAGAATCCGTATAAACCACCCGCTCCGCTTTTTTCCGCGTAAAGGTAGACAGAGAATTGACAATGATAATTCCAATTACAATCAATATAATCCAGAATTCAATACTTGACAGCAGCCAGACAACCCCAACTAAGACTATTGCATTAGATATCAGCTGCCGGAAATTTCCCGTCAGGTTATGGAAGCGTCCCTGCTCAACCATCTGCATGGCCAGCCTGCGTTTCTCCAGAATCTCTTTGTTCAGCAGCATCTCATAGTCGATTTCCATGGTTTTATTGAAAATATTCCGAAAGAGCTTGTCCCCTATCATATTGCCCAGGATACCCGCCTTCGTGCCTGCCACGGACTGTAGAAAAGAGATGAGAAATGTGCCAAGCAACAGAGACAGGATAACAGGCAGATATCTGGAAAACCGTTCTCCCCCTGTCAGCATATCCACAGAATATCTGATCAGGAACATCCCAATAAAGGGCCCTGCCGCGCTCAGGATAATGTCTGCCAGAAGCAGGAAGAGAAACTTCCTGTCGTTTGTCCACAGGACCAGAAGCATTCTTCCTATGTATTTCATTTTCAGACAAAAGTCTGCGGTAAATTTTTTCATGATATTTCCCTGCCATTTCTATGCCATTTATAACTCTCAACTATCCTCTATTTTACTCCAAAACTCCTTTAACGTAAACATTGCTTCACCTTTCTATTGCTAAAAAGCATAAATTACATTCCTGTTAATCTCACTATAATGTAATTTATGTAAATCTAACCTCAAATGTAATACAAACGCTTGCTTCCAGCATATAATAGTGTTATAATAATCACAATTCAAATACGAAAGGAGAGATATCTATGGCACTGGCAACCTTGACCGCAAGAGTAGACGAAAGGGACAAAGCCAACTTTGACGCCTTCTGCTCCAATGTAGGCCTGAATACTTCTACTGCAATTAATCTTTTTGTGAAAGCAGTTTTGCGCGAAAACCGCATTCCATTTGAAATCGCCCAGACTGGCGACCCATTCTTCTCCGAAGCAAACATGGCCTATGTAAGAAAATCCATTCAGGAGCTAAAAGCCGGAAAAGGCACTCCCCATGAACTGATCGAGGTGGACGATGAGTGAAAAAATATGGTCAGATGACGCCTGGGAAGATTATCTTTACTGGCAAATTCAGGATAAAAAAACACTAAAGCGAATAAACCAGCTCATCCGGGATATCGAGCGGAATGGCTGTATACAGGGAATCGGAAAACCCGAACCCCTTTCCGGCGACCTGCAGGGCGAATACAGCCGCCGCATCAACGAAAAAGACCGCCTCGTCTATCATATGGAAAACGGACGGCTCTACATTGTCCATTGCAGAGGCCACTATGGAGATAAATAATCCAAATCTCCCCTACCGATACTGCCCTGTCTGCGCATCCCACATTTCCTTATACTTACCCGGCACCCGGCACAGCTCATCATGGCGCCCCATCTGGATAAGCTCTCCGTTGTCAAGGACAATCACTTTGTCGCAAATGCGGCAGCTGGCAAGGCGATGTGAGATGAAGATTGTGGTCTTCTCTCCGGTAAGCTGATAGAAATCATGGAACAGCTTTTCCTCGGACTCAGGATCCATGGATGCGCTGGGTTCGTCCAATATAATAACGGGAGCATCCCGATATAGGACACGCGCCAAAGCCAGTTTCTGCTCTTCTCCACCGGACATCTTCCGCACGGTGCTATCGTTTTCAAAGCTCCATTTCAGTATCGTGTCCATCCCCTTTTCCATACCGGCCACTTTTGCTTCAAGGCCTATCTGCCGGATGCAGGAATCCGCTTTCCCACGAGCCTCCTTCTCCGCATCCCACTCAAAGATAATATTCTGCAGTAAAGAAATCGGAAATACATTGTAATCCTGGAAAATTGCGGAAAATGTCCGGCTGTTTCCACCGAAATCGGCCTCATGAACTTCCTCCCCGTTCCTGTAGATTTTTCCACCGGAAGCAGGGTACAGACCTGTCAGTACTTTTATTAAAGTGGTCTTACCGCTTCCATTTTCTCCCACGATTGCAACTTTTGACCCCGCCTCCACTTCAAAGCTTATATTCTTCAATGAGAAACCATTTCCACCGGAAGCAGGAAAGGAATAGGACACATTTTCCAGACGAATGGAAGCATTTTTATCCTGACTTTCTCTGAACAAAGGTTCCTGATACGTTCTATCTGCAAACTGATTCGTAAAATTCAGATAGTTTTCCAGAAAACCGGCCTTAAACTTCAAATCCAGTTTGCAATTCAGCAGAAGAGACAGAGAATCGGAAAACTGGTATACAATCCCGATATATTTCAAAATGCTGCCAATTCCCAGAGCATCCATCACACACTTTATGGTAACGCATAAATAGATTGCGCCATTGAGTACGCCCTGCAGGATTTCACTTAGTATGGAAAACTTTGCGGCATTCTGTGCGATTTTTTTCAGGAATCCAATCACATGCTGATGACACTGCTCTTCTCTGTTACTGATAAGTCCTTTTAAATCATACAGATGGATTTCTCTGGCATACTTCTCATCCCCCAGCAACTCCATAAAAAAATATTGCAACTGCCTGTTATAAGGAACCAGACGCTCGTAAAATTGCGCGGATGTGCTGTAAGAAAGTCTGTTTAAGCGTATCCTTATAAAGGCAAAGATGCATAACAGGGAAAGCAGAATTACAATATATTGATTGGAATTCCACGAAGGATACCGCAGAAGCAGCGCAAGAACCAATCCCATGGATATTGCTGTTTTCGCCAGGTTTACTATCACTTTTTCCAGACACAGCAGATATTCATAAAAGCCGCCGCTGTAATTCAGTCCGTCCTTTGCGCGCTGGCAGTCTTCCTGAAACGTCGTTGATTCCAAAGACTCAAAACTGACATTACGGCAGATCTGATTCAGCGCTTCCTCAGCCTCCAGGTTTAGCAGCAGTTCCTGCTTCTTTCCCCACTTTGCCAGGAAAGCCTGTATCCCTCCATTTGCCAGGTTAGTCAGGGAAAGAATGCCCAGAAAAATGATCGCCAGGCGGAAATTCCTTATCTCAAGACTGCTTATCATGCCGCTGCTCAGAAATATGGTGAGATAGGGAACAAGAATTGCAAGCAAAGCGGCAGCCAGGCGCCCGGACAGACTTTTTCCGGCATACCGGGAAACGGTTCTGAGTAATCGAATATGTATATTCACTTGTTTCTTCACAACAGGCACCTCTCTGACCGTATTGCTTCAACATGCCAATACCGGCCGCCTTTCCAGTCAACTATAAGTTTTATTCAGCTTCTTCCGATTCCAGGCCATAGCTTTCCTTCTGCAGACGAAACAATGCGGCATACGTCCCGTCCAGCCGCAACAGTTCTTCATGGGTGCCGTATTCCTTCATCTCCCCATTCTCCAGCAGAATAATCTTCTGACAGAACTTCACACTGGAAAGACGGTGTGTCACATAGAGAACCGTCTTCTCAGGAAATAATTCGTCGTACTTTTGAAACATTTTCCATTCGGACAATGGGTCCATCGCGGATGTCGGCTCGTCTAAGACAATGACAGGACTGTCCTTATAAAGGGCCCGGGCAGTGGCCAGCTTCTGCCTTTCTCCGCCGGAAAGCTCGATTCCCTGCTCATCAAAAACAGTATGGATACAAGTATCCAGCCCTTTGGGTTCCTTTTCCATCCGCTGCTTTAATCCGGACTTCTCCAGTGCCTGCCATACCAGATCCGGATTCCACCGGCCGCCGGCTATCTGCTCGCCTATGGTAAATGCGGTCACATTCAATTCCTGGAAAACTGCGGAAAAAAGCTGTAGATAAGAAGCCCGGTCAAACTGACTGATATCTGTATGATTGATGGTAATCCGTCCTTTACTGGGCCGAAGCAGCCCCATCATCAATAATACAAGCGTAGTTTTTCCCGCCCCGTTCAGGCCCACTATCGCAACTTTTTCATGGGCGGAAATTATCAGATTGATATCCTTCAGCACATAGTCATCCTCTGTTTTATACTTAAAATACACATGTTCAAAGGCAATCTGACGGATTTCATCCGGAATGCTTTTGTCCCCGCCATCTTGCATATCCTCCCTCTCCAGGAACTCATTTAAACTCATGATATGTACGGAATCCCGGGCAAAGGTTGAAAATGACTGGAATATCTGCAGGAGGTTGCTGGAAAATCCGGAGGCAAGTCCCATAAGAAGCACAAAATCCTCCAGCGCCAGCTTATTTTTCCCGACAAGAAAGATCAGATAGAAAAACAGCAGAAAATCTTTCCCCACCGCTATCATTGTACAGATCAGATTTGAACGCAGATACTTCGCCTGAATCATTTCTGTCAGACGTCTTCTTTCGTCGCCTGTCCGTTTGTAGTGCTGATGAAAGAATTCCCAGGCCTGAAAAATACGGATATCCTTTCCATAAGAAGGATTCCTTGCTATCTCATTGAAAGTTCTTACCTGACTTTCCAGGCTGTTGGACAGAGGCTGCTTTTCCCTCTCGCAGGCAACCGGAACCTGCATACAGACAAAACTGACCACTTCCGCACAAATAATGAAAATGACCAGCTCCCATTTTACAAAGGAAGTAAGTAGACCTAAGGAACCTCCCCTCAAGTCTCTCTCAGAACCGTACGTGAACCTCTCAGCTCATACGGCTCCCATCATCCAGCCGCTGGCAGTATCCCAAATTTCCAGTG
>JAAWLQ010000060.1 GCA_022797995.1 Lachnospiraceae bacterium | reverse complement strand
TAGTCGAAGCTGACAGAACCCTGACCATTGTTTATCAAAATTCAACAGCTCCTTTGTTTATGTATCTATCATACCCTGAAAATGTGTCTAAAGTTTGACTGCGGACTTAAGGAATTATAAAATCTTTGTATAATAAATGTATCCTGGGGAAGACATTTGTGAAAATATATAGTATGATGAATAAAAGGCTTTATGAAGGAAAGATGTAGAAAGATAACTGGAGGTGAAGTATGGGAAGAATAGCAGGAATTCAGATTAAAAATTATGGCTCGTTGAAAAAGGTTAAACTGGGGAAATTATTATTTGACAGTAAGGGAAAAGAACTGACTAATATGAATGCCATTATAGGTCAAAGTGGAACGGGAAAAAGTACTTTGGCAGATGCATTTGGCTTTCTTGCGGATTGTCTGGAGAAGGGGGTCGAAGTGGCATGTGATCTAAATGGCAGGGGAGGATATGAAAATCTTATATCTCAGGGGGTTGATGAATGTATAGAGTTCGAGATATATTATAGAGAAACCAGTAATGAGCCTCCTATCACATATGAGCTTTCAATTGGATTGGATAAATATAACAGACCCATTATTGAGAAAGAAAGATTACGACAAAGAAGAGCTAATGAAAGATACGGACGGCCAATGTCTTTTCTATACCTAGAATATGGGAAAGGATTTGCATTTAAGGGCAACGACAGTGGCTTTTTGGAAGAGGAGAACAAGGAGATTGGAGACAAGGTTGATGTGGAACTGGCAGATCCCAGACAGCTGGGTATTGTGACTTTGGGAGAGCTGCGGGAGCATCCAAGGATTGTAAAGTTTAAGAATTTTTTAAAAAATTGGTTTTTGTGCTATTTCAGCCCTACAGCGGCCCGTGAAATACCTAATGCCGGTCCGCAAAAATATTTAAATCGTCTGGGGAATAATGTGAATAATGTAGCACAGTTTTTATATAGAGAGGATCCCAAAGATTTTATGAAGGTGCTTTATAGTATCCAGACAAAGCTTCCGGGAATCAGGGAAATCAGGCCTGTTAAACTGCAAAATGGTCAGCTGGTACTTGAATTTTTGGAAAAGGGCTTTCATAAGCCATTTTATTCCCAGAAAATGTCAGATGGTACATTGAAGCTTTTTGCTTATTATCTGTTATTACATGAGAAAGATGCCAGGCCATTGGTGTTTATTGAAGAGCCTGAAAATGGTTTGTACCATAAATATCTGGCAGATTTAGCTTTGCAGATGAAGAACAGTATCAAGGGAACCTATTCCAAACAGCTTTTTGTTACAACACATAGTCCCTTTTTTGTGAATGCTCTGTCTCCGGAGGAAGTATGGGTATTAGAAAAGCAGGAGGATGGCTTTTCAACTCTTTCGCGTGCTTCGGAATATGAACATGTAAAACAGCTGTGCGAATCTGAAGTTGAGTTGGGAGACTTATGGTACAGCGATTATTTTGGATAAAATATGAGGGATATGGATGGACGAATATACGTATATTGAAATATTAATTGAAGATAAATCAGGAGAGGTTCTTGTAAGGCAGATAATGAATAAATATGTGATGAATCGAGAGAATTTCACATATAGAATTCATAGTTTTAAGGGAATAGGGAAAATACCGCCAAAGGCGAAAATGGTATCACAGATAAAGTCAGGAAGGCTGTTGAATGATTTACCTGGGTATCTGAAGGGGATGAATGCCTCCATGGAGGATATACAGGGGAAAAAGGCTATTTTTGTTCTATTGGACAGCGATGATGAAGACTGTGCGAAACTGAAAATGGATTTGGTAGAGATGTATCAAAAATTACAGATAGAAATACAGGTGTATTTTTGTATAGCAATTGAGGAAATGGAAGCCTGGCTGTTGGGAGACAGTGAGGCACTGATAAAAGCATATCCAATGGCAAAACGTTCGTTATTACAGAAATATGTTCCGGACAGTATTATTGGAACATGGGAGTATCTTGCAGATATTGTCTATAAAGGTGGTCTGTCTGCTTTAAAAAGAGATGCTGCTTCCTATTATGAAATTGGCCTGTTTAAGATTGATTGTGCAGAGAATATTGGAAGGTGGATGGATATCAGGAATAATGCTTCCCAGAGTTTTCAGTATTTTATCAGGAAACTGGATAGTTTTTGCGAAAGCAATACATAACTCATGATCTGGCTGATAGATAGTTGTAGACCAGGTGTATAAGGAGATCGTTTGTAAAACATGAAAATAATCAAAGATTCCACGCCGGCCGCGGACAGTTTCCGAATGCCGGCGGAATATGAGCCTCACGCTGGCTGTATTATGATATTCCCGGAGAGGACGGATTCCTGGCAGTACGGCGGATATGCGGCCAGAAAGGCCTTCGTGCAGATTGCAGAGGCCATTGCCAGGTCAGAGAAGGTGACAGTGTGTGCCGGTGGAACTCAGTATGACAATGCCAGGGCCTTATTGCCGGCGCATATCCGGGTGGTGGAAATGTCCGGCAACGACGCCTGGGCCAGAGATTATGCTCCCACTTTTGTGAGAAATGACGCAGGTGTCATAAGAGGAATTGACTGGGGCTTCAATGCCTGGGGAGGACTGTATGACGGTCTGTATTTCCCCTGGGACAAGGATAATCAGATGGCCCGGAAGCTTTGTGACCTGCTGGACAAGGATGTGTACTGCAAGCGGGATTTTATCCTGGAGGGCGGCTCGATTCATGTGGATGGAGAGGGAACTTGCATGGTGACGGAGAGTTGTCTGCTCAGTCAGGGAAGAAATCCGGACCTGTCAAAGGAGGAGATTGAAGAGAATCTGAGGGAATATTTGAATGTGTCAAAGATTCTCTGGCTGCCCTGTGGAATTTATAATGATGAGACAAATGGTCATGTGGATAATATCTGTGCCTTTACGGCGCCGGGGGAAGTGGTGCTGGCCTGGACGGAGGACGAGACGGATGTGCAGTACGCCATGTCGAAGGCCTGTCTGGAGTATCTGGAGCAATCGGTGGATGCCAGGGGCAGGCGGATTAAAGTGCATAAGCTTCCATTGCCGAAGCCTGTGACTATCAGTGCGGAGGAATGCGAGGGACTGGATGCCTGCTGGGATGAGCCTACGCGCACTCCCGGGGAGAGACTGGCGGCTTCCTATGTGAATTTTTATATTGCCAATGGAAGTATTGTTATGCCGGGCTTTGGAGATCCGGCGGACGAGGTGGCGAAGAAGATTTTGCAGGGACTTTTTCCGGACAGGGAAGTGATACAGATCTACACAAGGGATATCCTGATCGGGGGCGGCAATATCCATTGTATTACACAGCAGATACCGGTGTGAGGGGCAGGCAAATACTGTATAATCAAAGATACAAATCAGGTTTATATAACGAAAGGATATAGTATGATTGATAGTAGAGGGGTTAAAGATATTCTATTTGGCTTAGGAGCAGATTTGTGCGGGATAGCGGGTATAGACAGATTTCATGACGCTCCCAAAGGGTATCATCCCACAGATGTTCTGACAACATGCAAATCGGTTATTTCTTTTGGGTGTAGATTTCCAACAGGAACTCTCAGGTGTAATTCTCCTGTACCTTATACAAGGGTGAGAAATTCTATTACATCCAAAATGGACGCAATGGCTCTTGCGTTTTGTATGGAAATGGAAAAGTATCAGATTGCTTGTGTACCAATTCCGACAAATGAAAGCCAGTGGGACGAAGAAACGAAACGATGGCGATCTATTATTTCTCAAAAGCATGCGGCACAGGCAGCAGGCTTAGGGACAATAGGGAGACATTCTTTACTTATTACACCGGAATTTGGGAGTATGGTCTGGCTGGGAGCGGTCTTGTGCGAACAGGAATTAGAAAGTGACGAATTAAAGGATCCCGTTTGTAATAATTGTAATGCCTGTGTAAATATATGTCCGGTAAATGCATTAGAGCATTTGGAGTTAGATCAACAGGCATGCTGGGATTACGCCTTTGGTGATGATAAGGCAACAAGAAGCTGGGTAATAAGCTGTCATAAATGCAGAGACATTTGTCCTTATAATTTTGGAACAGAAAATTCGTTGCAAAGAAAACCATGACAGAGGCAGGTGCGACATGAATTACGATAGAGGTGAGTCAGGAAACAAGACAATAACGGCAGCCGCAGTGCAGATGTACTGCAACCGCCCCGCGGAGGAGAATCTGGTGGCCGCGGAAAAATGGGTGCGGGAAGCGGCAGCAAAAGGAGCGCAGGTCATTTTACTGCCGGAGCTGTTCGAAAATCGGTATTTCTGTCAGGAGAGGAATTATGACTTCTATAAGCTTGCCTTGCCGCTGGAAGAGAATCCGGCGATAGAGCGCCTCCGCAGGGTGGCCGCTGAGCTGCGGGTGGTATTGCCGGTGAGCTTTTTTGAGAGGGAAGGCAATGTGACATACAATTCCGTGGCAATGATTGATGCGGACGGCAGGATTCTCGGAGTATACCGCAAGACCCATATTCCCGACGATCATTTCTATCAGGAGAAGTTCTATTTTACCCCGGGGAATACGGGATTTAAAGTGTGGAACACCGCATATGGGAGAATCGGTGTGGGAATCTGCTGGGATCAGTGGTTCCCGGAGGCGGCCAGATGCATGGCGCTGATGGGGGCGGAGCTTCTGTTGTATCCCACGGCCATCGGTTCCGAGCCCATTATTGACTGCGACAGTATGCCTCACTGGCGTCGCTGTATGCAGGGACATGCCGCGGCAAACGTGGTGCCGGTGATTGCCGCCAATCGGATTAGAGAGGAAAAGGTACTTCCCTCCCCGGAGAATAACGGACAGTCATCTACGCTTACTTTTTACGGTTCCTCCTTTATCACGGATGAGACAGGAGAGATTCTGGAGGATGCGGGAAGGACGGAGGAGAAGGTAATTCTGCACTCTTTTGACAGAAGCGCCATAGAAGAAATGCGTTTCAGCTGGGGATTATTCCGGGACAGAAGGCCTGAGATGTACCGGGAGATATGCGGACCGGCAGAGAAATGAATTTTAACTGTTGCGGGAGAAAAGCAGAAATGAGAAAAGAGAAAGAAGTTGCGGCACAGGAAGGAAAGTGCCTGAGTGAGTCACAGGAATACCGGTTTGCCTTTCGGCAGATTGTGATAATGGCCTTTTGCGTTTTGATGGTTTTTATCCTGATTCTTTTAGTGCTTTTTGCAGGGAAGATGGAATATTCCTATAAACATTCTTTCCTGCTGGGAAACGGGGTGCTGCTTTGCGGAGTGATGCTGGTTGCCGGCATGGGGACGGCGGGGTTACGGAAATGCAGTACTTTGAGGGAGATGATGGAAAAGCATTCCGGCAGGGGAATTCGGATATTGACGGTCCTTTTTATTTTTATCCAGATATACATTTGCTATAACGCCTATTTTTATACGGGGTGGGATGTGTCAGTGCTGTTGTCCGAAGCATTTCGGGTTGCGGAAGACCAGCCGCTGACGGCGCTGGAATACTTTTCTTCTTATCCGAATAATCTGCTGCTGTTGCGAATTTTTTCTCTGATCAGGAAGCTGGACTTGTGCGTGGGTGTTCTGGATGTGCAGCAGGGAATCATGGGAATTCTTTGCGTACAGTGCCTTTTGTCAGGTCTGACGGGATATTTTCTGTTTCAGATTCTCCGTAAATATACTGTTGTGGGAGCATGGGCAGGGTGGTTCTGTTACCTTGTTCTGGTGGGAACCAGCGGCTGGATATTGATTCCATACTCGGATTCCTGGGGACTGATTTTTCCTGCTGCTATTTTGTATTTATATGTAAAATTACAAAACGGAAAGCATACGGGAGTGAAATGGGGGCTGCTTGGGGTGCTTTTCTGCTTTGGATATCATATAAAGCCGCAGATTTCCATTGTTTTTATAGCGGTTGTGATGGTGGAATTATTTCGGAGGAAGCCCAAAAGGCAGGTGTACAGATGGGGAGTGTGGTATGTGCTGGCCGGGATTCTTCTTTCATCGGTTTTGTATGGCTGGCTGGTGGGGAATTTGACGAAACAGTTGGATGGAGAGAAAGCTTTTGGAATGTCGCATTATGTCATGATGGGCCTGAACCAGCAGAATAATGGCGGTTATCTGGAGGCGGATGTGGAGTTCTCCAGAAGCTTCCCCGTAAGGGAAGAGCGTGTGAAAGCAAATCTGGAAGTGGCTGGACAGCGGCTGAAAGACATAGGCGTTCCAGGCTTTGGGCGACATCTTGTCCGGAAACTGATGACCAATTATGGAGACGGAACTTTTGGGTGGAGAAACGAGGGAACTTTTTTCTCTTATGTATATGAACTGAAAAACAATCAGGTTTCACCTGCGCTCCGTAATATCATATGGGGCGATGGTCTGGCAAATGCCGTGAATGAAACCCTTAAGCAGGGGCTCTGGCTTTGGGTGATTATGGTCTCCCTGGGGCTGGCAGGATGCCGGAAAACGGCAGATGCTCCGCTGCTTGCGGTTTTGCTTGCGGTAATTGGAACCATACTTTTCGGATTGTTGTTTGAAGCACGGGCCAGGTATGTGTACCTTTATATCCCCTTTTATATTGCCGCGGCAGTTCTGGGCTTCCGGAAGATGATGAGATCACTGCATCTGCCCGTCATTCGGTGAGCTTTGCATTGGGGTAGATCCGTTCCATCCGTTCATCCGGAAAGTGAGAATCCAGAAAGGCATTGAGAGGATTCTCTGCCTCTGTGGCAGCAGGTATGGCGGTATCGGTACTGTCCGGATTGCTGCCAGCGCCGGAAGTATCGGTGTTGAATATCACGGATGGGACAGAGGTTTGCCGCTCTGAATACCTGGCCAGAGCCAGAGAAGAAAGAATCATGTTGAAGATCATAAATACAATCATGCAGTTGCACAGTATTTTTCCTGTCCGCACAGGCAGCTTTTCGATCAGAGCGGAGAGCCTGGGATAAATCATTTTCAGCCATACCACGGCGGCAATTCCCCAGAAGAAGCAGTACAGCAGATTGATGCGTCCGCCCAGGTTGAAGGCGAAATCGCTGTAATCCCAGAACACGGTGCCGAAGACCAGCTCGGTAAATACACTGCAGACATATTCATAGACGCCGCCCAGCAGAGTGCCCGCCAGAAAGATATGCCGGTCGTTTTTCTCACGGTAGCGATATAAAAAGAGGGTAAGCAGAGCACAGCCAAGACCCCACACAATACTGAAAGGACCGTATACCACACTGCTGCGGCTCATGAGGACGCCTGTTGTCAGGAGGCAGAATATAGTCTCGGTGAGGTCCCCCAGAAAAGCACCGATGAAAAAGAGAGCAACAAGCTTATAAAAGCTGCATCCCCGGGCGAAGATTTTGGGCTCACTCTTTGCTTTTTCAGATTTTTCCCGGAAATCCTCCACAATGGCTTCTTTGTTGATAGAGGGAAAGGATTTCTGCATACGTCTCTGTACGCCGGCATTCAGCCTGTTTTCCAACAGCCGTGAAGTGTGCCGCATTTCTGCGGACAGCCGGGAGAGGCGTCTTGCGGTGATTTTCATGCCAAGTACGGCCATTGCGGTGGTGACAAAGTCGAGAATCAGCAGGATGGCGGCCGTCCACTGAACCACAAGTGTGATGAGATCCGGGATATGTCTGAGAGCCCCGCACAGCAGAGGGTTGATAAAAAGCATGGTAACCACCGCCAGCAGCCCCCACAGCAGGGAGTAGCGGGCGCAGACATAGCCGCCCAGGTTAAAACGGATATGGGAGTAATCCCAGAGCTTCTTCCGGAAGATTTTCTCCATTGCCATGCCGGTGGCATATTCCACTATACCGGCCAGCAGCAGGCCGCCCAGGAACAGGAAAAAGGGATTGGCTGTCAGCTCCGGCAGAAACACTGCGAACAGCACGGCACTGAAGCCATAGATGGGACACAGCGGGCTGTTGACGAAGCCCCGGTTTACGAACTGCCTGCGGGTGAAGGCGGCATAACAGACCTCCATGCACCAGCCTGCAAAGGAATAGATAAAAAACAGCCATATGTAGTCTGTCAACGTATAAATCATGGAAAATTCTCCTCTTTTGTATTCTTCTGTAACAGTTCAGACAGTTGTTTATGCGTAGGCCCGCAATGGAAAGTTTGCCGCTGATGAGGCATGCGGACCGCGCGGCGAGAGTGGAAAGGAACATGCGGGGGGCTTTTCAACATTATACATGGCCGGGAGGGGGACTGCAAGGGGGAAGACGGATATTGAAAAGGGGCCTGAATTTGAATAAAAATGTTTTCTTTAGACAGAAAACATGCAAAGTACAAGGGGACATGGTATAATGTCCTTATTCAGGGCAGGAAACGGCCGAATGGCCATCCATACCATGTGCGGGCTGTGCACATGGTATAATATGCACATATCTACGGCAAGGGGAAGAGCGAAAATGAGAAAATATTTTAACACAGAGGGCATCTGCAATCCGCAGGAACATTATATGGTAAACCTGGGAAAACGCATGGCAATGATCAGCCAATTAATTGACAGAGGAAAGTATTTTTCTATAAACTGTGGGAGGCAATACGGAAAAACGACGACTCTGGCCGCGCTGAAAACATATCTGCAGGAAGATTATCTGATAGCGAGTCTGGATTTCCAGTTTCTGACCCAGGCGGCGTTCCGGGATGAGTATACCTTTTCCGCGGCTTTTGCAAAGCGTTTTGTACTTTCAATGCGGAATATGCCGGAAGCGGATGGCGAGGCGATAGAAGGAATCAGAAAATGTGCGGAGGACAGTAAATGCAGTATGGCGACATTGTTTGAGCGATTGAGCGATCTGTGTGCAGTTAGCCCGAAGCCCGTGATTCTGATGATAGATGAGGTGGACAGTGCGTCTAACTATCAGGTATTTCTGGATTTCCTGGCATTGTTGCGGGGATATTACCTTCATCGGAAGGAGTTTCCTACATTCCGGTCCGTGATACTGGCAGGAGTATATGACATCAGGAACTTAAAGCAGAAGCTACGGGCGGAGTCAGAGCATAAAAATAATAGCCCGTGGAATATTGCGGCGGAGTTTCCTGTGGCCATGGCATTGGATGAGACGGGAATTGAAGGAATGCTTGCGGAATATGAGGCAGATCATCATATGGGAATGGATGTTCAGGTTATGGCAGAGCTACTGTATGAGGAAACATCAGGATATCCGTTTCTGGTGTCAAGGCTCTGCCAGCTCATGGATGAGAGGATTCCCGGCAGTCAGGATTTCCCGGAAAAGAGAGACGCATGGACGCGAGCCGGACTGCTGGCGGCGGAGAAGATTCTGCTGATGGAAAAGAATCCGCTGTTCGAATCTCTGACAGGTAAACTGGAGGAGTACCCGGAGCTTCGCAGGCTGCTGTATGCCATGTTGTTTTCCGGCAAAAAGGCGGTATATAACCCTGATAACGCTGCAATTGATATGGCTAATATGCTTGGCTTTGTGAGGAATGAAAGCGGAAATCTGGCGGTTGCAAACAGGATTTTTGAGACGCGTCTGTATAATCTTTTTTTATCCGAAGAAGAGACAACCGAAAGCTTCTCTTCCATTGCTGCGGCTGACAGAAACCAGTTCGTCAAAAACGGTGTGCTCGATATGGAACTGTTGCTGGAGAAGTTTGTTCTACATTGGGGAGATTTATATAGTGCGGCAGATGAAAGATTCATCGAGGAGAATGGACGGAAGTTCTTCCTGCTGTATTTGAAGCCTGTTATTAATGGCGCAGGTAATTACTACATTGAATCCAGAACCAGAAATCAGGGACGCACAGATGTCATTGTGGATTATCATGGCAGACAATATATTGTAGAAATCAAAATCTGGCGGGGAGAAGAGTATAACAGGCGGGGCGAGGAACAATTGGCGGCTTATCTGGAGGATTATCATGCTCAGAAGGGGTATCTTCTCAGCTTTAATTTCAATAAGCATAAAGTGACAGGGGTAAGAGAAATATTATGTGGCGATAAAGTGATATATGAGGCTGTGGTTTGAAGAAAACAGGCGCTCACAACAAAAAAGTATGTTTAGAAGTATTACCTGATAGATTACATCAAAGCTTCCCCCGGTACTCTCCCGGTGTCTTGCCCGTGAGCCTCTTGAATACGCTCTGGAAGTAGCTCTGTGAGGAATATCCCAGGACCTCGGCGATCTCTGCCGGGGTCTTTTTTGTAACCTCCAGCAGACGCCTGGCCTCGTCTATTTTCACCGTCGTCACATAATGATTCACCGTCATACCAGTCTCTTCCTGAAAGCGCTTACAGAGATAGGTGCGGTTCATGCCCATGGCACGGGAGAGGGCTTCGGTGGTGACAGCCTGGTCCAGGTGAAGCAGGATGTATTCCCGGGCCTCCCGGATCAGCAGGGAAGAACCTGCACCGCAGCGAACCTGTGCCACCCGCCCGGTGAAATCCTCCAACATCCGGGCATTCAGCCGCACCAGACCAGTATAGTCATTCATAAGCTCCGCCCTCTGGATGTAGGCGTCGCTGAGGGAGAAGGCGGTGGCTCTGTCCAGCCCGCCCCGGATGGCCGCTCTGGTGACAAGCGTGGCGGTACAGATAATCAGGTTCTTCTCCTGCCGCAGGGCGTCGGTGGCCATGGTGCCTGCCCTTCCCACTGCCGGACGCTGAAAGAGCCTGCGAATCTCATCCACCCGCCCGTATTCCACACAGGAGAGCATGACGGCCTCCAGCTCGTCGGTATTGTGGGCAGTGGGGGACAATTCAGGATCCGGGGCGGCCGCCGGCAGAGAGACCGGCATGTCTTCCCCGGTCAGGAGAAGTTGGCTGATCTCCAGCTTCTCATCGTTGAGGAAAAAGTTTACCGTGCAGAGAATCTGAAGGAAATTGCGCAAAGGATAGGCGGGGATGGCGGCAAAGTAATCCACCAGCTCTCCCGCCCGGCTGACGCTCTCTCCCATGGCCCGGAGAATCTTCACTGCCAGATCGCGGTCCACTGTCAGCTGAGCCACCGGCCCCATGACCAGGGCAACATGATCCTTTGCCGAACGGAAAAGGCCATAGTAGAGGAAATTTGCGTCCATATAGTAACTGACATTTCCAGGCTGGCGGAAGATGTTGGGTTCCTCCGTGATGGCGAAATCAGGCTTGAATCTGGTATGATGATATAAATCCTTAAATTTCCCGTCTATGTATATCCTTACCGGTACGCCGGCCAGAGCGGCCAGGGACTGAGCCAGGTAGTGGTAATCCATGCCGATTTCCCCCTAGTTTTTTGCGGATTTTAACATAAAACAGACAAAATTGCAAGACCTCCGGACAGAGAAGTCGTTATAATGATAAAAATGGGTAACTGTTCAGACAGGACACGGAACTGTTACAAAACGGAACTGCTGGGAAGGGCAGGAAGGAGTAATGTGGAGCGGACTGTGCGGAAAGAACATGCATGGAAGCGTCCTGCGAATTCTAAGAGGAGCAAAAATGCTACCTGCGTGGAAGCGTCCCGCGAATTCTAAGGGGAGCAAAAATACTGCCCGTATGGAAGCGACTTTCGAATTCTAAGAGGAGTAAAAATACTGCCTGCGTGGAAACGCTCCGTGGATTTAAGAGGAGGGATAAAACATGACGAAGGAAAAACAAATGGCATCACGACTGCCCGGGACACGGATTGCGGGAGACCGGGTAACGGGAAAGGAAAAATGGCTGGGCTATCTGCTGGGGCCTGCCGGAGCGCTGCTGCTCAACGCAGTGCTGGCCACTTACCTGAATGTCTACTATACGGATGTACTGAAGCTGACCACAGTGTGGGGTGGGGCGTTCCTGGTGATCTTCCCTATCGTCAGCAAAATCATCGATGCTGTCACCAATGTCATCATGGGCTACATCATCGACCGCACCCGTACCAAAGAAGGGAAAGCCAGGCCATGGCTGTTGCTGTCTGCGCCTCTGCTGGCCATCACCGGGATACTGCTCTTTACTGTGCCTCAGGCTTCCGAGACAGTGCAGGTTATCTGGGTCATGATAAGTTACAACCTGTTTTATTCCTTCGCGTACACAATATTCAATATGAGCCATAATCTGATGGTACCCCTCTCTACCCGGGATACCACCGCCCGGGGCGGGCTTTCGGTGTTCAACCAGATCGCCACCATCATGATGAGCGGTATCCTGGTGGCGTTGGTGTTCCCTATGGTCATTATGCCCATGGTGGGCGTGGACCAGGGCAAGTGGATCGCTCTCATGAGTACACTCTCCATTTTGGCTTTGCCCCTGACCCTGCTGGAATACTTTTTTACCAGAGAGCGCGTCACGCTGGAGGCCCAGGCCGCAGGAGAGGATCAGACCATTCCCCTTTTTGGACAGCTGAAAGCTATTTTTACCGACAAATATATGCTCCTGATTTACATCTATTTCCTCATCTATACCGGCGGGAGCTGTATCAAAAATATCAGTCTTGTATATTTCTGTAATTATGTCCTGGGTACCTATAACGACGGTATTACCCAGACTCTTGTTTCCGCGATTGGCGGTATCCCCATGGGCATCGGCATCTTTGCCGTGTGGCCTCTGGCAAAGAGGTTTGGCAAGCGCAACGTGACCCTGGCAGGCTTTATCCTTTACGCCATCGGCAGCGCCGTCTGCTGGATGTTCCCCCACAACATGGTCATGGTGCTGGTGGGGCAGTTTATCAAGAATACCGGCGGTCTGCCCTGCGCCTATGTGTTCATGGCTTTGTTCGCCGATGTGCTGGACCATATGGAGTGGAAGACAGGTTTCCGCAGCGATGGAATCGCCATGTCGGTCTACAACATCATTGCCGTGGCTATGGTGGGTGTATGTACCGGTATCTTCAACGGCTGGCTGGCAGGCGCAGGTTATGTGGCCCCTGAGGTGGTAAACGGCGTCACTGCGGCCGTCACACAGTCTCCCTCCGTACAGAATGTCATTACCTTCGGCTTTGTGGGGCTGGAGGTGTTCACCGGGATTATCCTGGTAGTACTGCTGATTTTCCTGAATGTGGAGAAGGGTATCGGGAAGAAGCAGGAGGAGATTCAGGAGAGAAGAGAGAAGGCATCTTATTTCAAATAACAGGCCCATAATCAAGCTTGCTGAATGGAAAGTTGAAGATTACAGAAAAGGTGAGGTGCTATATGAATGCAATCCGATTAAAAACGGAATATCTTTTTAGTCCAATGGGCATCGACATCGACTGCCCGCGGCTGTTCTGGAATTGCGAGGGCGGTGTTGCCCAGAGCGCGTATCAGATCATTGCCGCTGACGATAATGGAACCATCCTCTGGGACAGCGGAAAGGCAGAAAGTCCCTCCATGCGGGCACAGTGGGGCGGCGCGCCTGTCCCTGCCCGCACTGCCGTGACCTGGAAAGTCCGCCTGTGGGATGAAAAGGGAGAACCCGGCGACTGGGCCGAAGGCCGCTTTGAGACAGGACTGCCTAAGGGACAAGAGATTTCCGGGGGACAGGGAATTCCTATGGAAAAAGGGATTTCTACGAAGGAATCCTGGAGGGCTAAGTGGATTGCCGGGAATTACCCGGTGAACAAAAAGAGACGCTATCCTGTGGACTGCTTCCGCAAAGTTTTCAATGTCTCCGCAAAGTCAGCTACCGTTTCCAACGCTCCTCACACGGTTTCCGACAACCAGACGGGAGAAATTGTATCTCAGCCTGTCACGCAGTCCACACTCTGCAGCGGTAACAGGCTTTCCTCTGCGGGCGCTCACATAAAAAAAGCCAGACTCTACATCACCGCCTGCGGACTGTACGAGGCGCGGCTGAACGGGACAAGGGTGGGGAATTTTGTCCTTGCTCCAGGCCATACGGATTACCGCAAGCGGGTACAGTACCAGACCTATGATGT
>JAAWLQ010000059.1 GCA_022797995.1 Lachnospiraceae bacterium | reverse complement strand
ACTGTTTATCTTCATTAATTATGCTCCTCCTGTCTGTAGTCTGAGTCATGTGACTTTTCTGACTGTTTCCAGTTTTCGTCAACTTCTTTTCCAGTATACACATTCGTCATGGGAAATTCAACCTTTTCTCGTTCTGAAAAGGAAATATTATGGCAATATTATGGCAGGTTCAGAAGCACTGACACGCAGAATTTCCCCTCCCTCTCCCGGGCCTCAAACAGGCCGTCATACCGCAGGGCTATGTTCCTGACGGATTCCAGACCGATGCCTTTACCCCCCCGAACCCCGTTTTTGGTGGACAGATAACGATTCTCCCTGTCTCTGATCAGCTTTCCGCCGTAAGTATTCTCAATCTGAACAAAAAAGGCATCTGTTTGGGTTCTAAGCCGCACGGAAATCTCCGGCTCCCTGTCCCGGACGCTGCGGCATGCCTCCAGGGCATTTTCCAGCAGGTTCCCCAGAAGTACTGACAGGACATCATCCGGAATGCCAATCTGCGCCGGAAGCTGGGCGGATACCGTAAAAGCAATCTCTGCATCCGCCGCCTGCTGCTGGAAATACAGCAGCACAGTATTCACGGCATAATGTCCGCAGAGCTGAATAGGGCTGTTGTCCGGCAGAGATTTCTTATAGCTTTGCAGATACTGGTGGAGCCTGTCGTATTCGCCGTTGCTTAACAGATCGTCCAGAATGGTGATATGATGACGGATGTCATGCCTGGCCTGACGGGCATCGTCAATCTGCCTGCTGAGATTCTCATACTGGAGAGTCTGAACGGCCAGCTGATAATTCCGGGAAGCAAGGATCTGGTTCCTCTCCAGTTCGTTGATCAGCCGCACAACCGTATGATAAATCAGAAAAGCGCCTAAATTGATAAACAGCATCAGCAAGGCCGAAGAAGGTCTCAGGGCAATCTCCAGCGCACTTTCTTCGCTTCCGTACATATGCCACATCCATGACAGATAGAAAGTGGCGGGAATCAGCCACAGATAGTTCCACGCCAGCGCCCCGGCCTGCTTGCTGAGACCATCCGAGTAATATCGGCGAAAATACAGAAACAGTGGAATCCCTGCCGCCACGCTGCAGACCAGCATACAGACAGAGCAGGTATAACGGTAGCTCTGTCTGGCCATTTCAACTCCGAAAATCAGCCCTTCCAGACATTTTGCGTCTACTACCACCAGATTTGCCACATTGGAAAGCATCAGAAGGGTAAACAGCAGCTTCCCAAATGCCGCCTTGATGCCCAAAAGGAAAAACAGCCCATAAGTCACAGTACTCACCACCGAAAGGGCTCCTTTTCTGTCGCTGATAAATGCGGCGATAATACCCAATCCAATCTGCACGACGATCAGCAACAGAGTCAGGAGAATGGTCCTCTTCCTGCCGAATCGAAGTTGTCTGCGAAATGGGTACAGCGCAAGCAGCATAAATGGAAGAAAATTAATCAGAGCATATATGACTGCCTCCAGAATCCTGTAACCAGACGCCATCAGCGGCTCACCTCCTTCTTCAGCTTCTCAAAGCGGAAACGGGTATAGGCCTCCTTTGTCTCCTTATATTTTCTGCGTGCAATGGGAATCACCATGTCATTGTGCAGAATGAACGAATCCTCTGTCATTCGTTCCACCCCATGGAAATTGACGATCATTCCCTTGATCGGCGAAAAGAAAAATCCCCAGGGCAGCAAAAGTTCCTCCAGCTGCGACTGTGACAGCCGAATCCGATAGACCTCCTCCCTCTCCATATAGAAAGTGATGACATGATTGGAATAATCCGTATAGAGAATGTTTCGAAGGATAACGGGATGGCCGTCCGGCAGCGTTATGGCCCTGGTCCTGTCCATCTGCTCAAGATTCAGACGGCGAAGCATGGCGGAAATGCCGCTGGGCTCCACCGGTTTCTGCAGATAATACTGGGCGTTTACCTCGTAACTCTCGGAGGCAAATTCATTGCTTGTGGTACAGAACACCAGGCGCACCTCTTCGTCCGACTCCCGGATTCTGCGGGCCACCTCCACACCGCTTTGCCTGTCCATGAAAATGTCCAGAAGGATGATATCATAAGTTCCCCTGTGCCAGCCTGCCAGAAAGGCTTCTCCGCTGTCGAAGGTATCCGTCTCACAGTCCGAATACCCTATGGCCGCCAGTTCCCGCTCAATCATCTCCGAAAGCTTATCCAGCTGCTCTCTCTCATTATCCACCAGTGCAATCTTCACGTTCTCCGCCTCCGCCTTTTCTCGCCTGTGCGTTGTCTGCCGCTCTATTATATCCTGATTTCCTTTTCTGTACAAACAATTTTCGGGCCTGTATTAAAACTATATCTCCATTCTTCCCCGCTCGCATATACAGTTTGAGTCGTTTTTAAGCCAAAAAAGTCAGGCCCATTGGTTTTTCCGGACAGAGAAAATAAAATGGAGCAAGTAAAGCATCTTATCAAAATCATAAATAAAACAAGGAGAACTGATATGAAAAAGAAACGATTTCTTACGGCAGCACTTCTGCTGTCCCTGCTCTGGATCTCTGGGATTTCTGTGTGCGCTGCAGAGATTCAGGGGAAAGAGCAGTCCGGTTCCGGGGTGACCAGCCAGGAGGGATTCATTTTCGCCAACGGCGAACCTCTGCTGATTGTAGCTACTGAACCGGGGTATGGAAAGCTTTATATTGACAGCAACCGGGATGCACAGGTAAGTGACGGGGAAGCGGAAATTACCCTGCTGGAGCCATCAGACTACTATTCCTATGATTCCGACAGGGGGTTTTATCTGGCAAATACCAGCATTTATGGCGGATGCCTTTCGAGTGACTTTACGGGTGATACCTATGTGGCGTTGATTGGTCCTTATTCCGGGTTTCAGGACATCTCGGAAGGCAGTGCTCCCAAAGGTACTGTATGGAATATATACGGCGGGAATGCATATGGAAATATAACCGGCAGCACGCAGGTCATAATCGCAGGCGGAAAGGTTGGTAACTGGGTAATCGGCGGCGCCAATTCAACCGTGGTGGGAAACACCAATATAACCATGACGGATGGATTTGTGGCCGGAAGTATCTGCGGCGGCGGCAGCGCAGGAAATGTAACAGGAACTGCCGCTGTCACTATAAGCGGCGGAACAGTAAATTATTGGATTATCGGCGGAGGAGAACTGAGTGGCTCCGTGACGGGAAGCACACAGGTGATCATGTCAGGCGGGCTGGTTTGCGGAAGTATCTGCGGCGGCGGACAATATGGTAATGTCACCGGTGACACCCATGTGGAAGTTACCGGAGGTACCGTAGTCTATGATGTGATCGGCGGCAATGGAAGAGGCGGTGCTGTGAATGGAAATACTTATGTTACCCTTGGCGGTTCTGCTCAAGTCAACGAATTTGTATGCGGCGGCGGCGCAGGATATGACCCCAACACTCTGGTAACAGTGACAGGTGATACCCATGTAACACTTAAGGACAATGCGGTTATCGGAGTACAGGGCGGTGGTCCTATCCTTGGCGGCGGCATTGAATATAGCATTGTAGAAGGAAATGTATTCATGGAAATACAAGGTGGAATCGTGAGTACCGTGATACCCGGCGGAAATCTATATCCAACGGATGGCGTATCAGGTACCGGAGATGCCTCCATCACCATGACCGGTGGCAATGTAACATCTCTTGCAAACTGGGGCTATGACAGCAGTCAGTCTACAGTGGGCGCTCTCACCCTGAATGTGTCCGATGCAGACTTTAGCGGGACTACCTTCAACATAGGCTGTGACACTGATGGTGCCTCCCTGGGCGATGTGTCGGTCACAATAGACTCCTGCAAAATTGCCGGTATGTACTTTGGAAATTCCGGAACTGCTATCGCAGGAAATTTATCCGTCACCTTTCATGGCACCACGGTTGAAAACCTGCATCTAAACTCTCCTATTGCAGGCGATGTGGACATTTCCTTTGATGTCTCCCAGGCAGCATATTTCCATCTGGCACAGGATGTCCTGAATCCCAACGCAGACTCCAAACTGGCCTTCCTGGAATGCGGTTCCCCAGATAGAAAATGGGGATACTTTCCTTACCTGAGCACCACTCTGAGCGATGCGGAAAATCCGGTTCTGTACGGCAAGTACATGAACGGGAATCAATTCAAAACTATACAGTTAACGAACAGTTATATAAGTATGGCAGGTGAAAGCGAAGCGTCTGGTACCAGTCCCTCTTCCTATACAGAAAAGCTGATTGTGGACGGCGGTGTCCTCCGCATCTGCGGACTGTCGGCTATTGTCATGCCGGAGACGGAATTCCGCAATGATCCTCTGCTGATGAACTCCATGGAAGATTCCAGCAGCGGCAACCCTATTCGTTTCAACACTGTTCCCAACGGGACCGCCAGGCTCAAATGGCTTGCCAGTGACGGCGACAGCAGTCGTGTCGTAACCTGCAATTACGATTGTATTACGGAGGCACCGTCTTCAGCTGCTGACACAATCTTCTCCAGCGAAGAAGATTCTTATGTCCTGAAAACGGAAAATGTCACCGTATCCGGAGGCAACACAACACTGTGGAAGGGAAAGGGCTGGTTCATCGGCAGCCTGGACGATTGGTGCAGATGCGATGTGTCAAAGCCTGATTTTGAGAATTATATCTTCCCTGTTTCTAATACGCAGGAATCCTTCTCCCTTGTCCTGCGAGAGGTGAGTGAAGGATCCGCAGACCCCACAGTGAATTGTCCTGTGGTAGGTCATAAGGGACAGACCACAACCGTCTCTTACGAGCTTATGGATTATACCACGGCTGACGCCTCCATCGACAGTGAAAACCGTCTGACCGTTTCCGGAACTGGTTGTGTCGACGTAGCTGTAACCAAAAGCGTGAATGGAAGAAGCAGCAGCGATACTGTAAGCTTCTATTTTGTCGGTATGCCTGCTTCCTCAGAATATGAGAATGTATATCAGTCCGCAGAAGACCTCTTTCTGGAATTCGATATAAAGGGCATTGATGCCGTTTCCGCCACTGCCAGTAATTCCTATATTTATAGCAAAACATTGAATAAGGTTGTATCCGATTATAAGATAGAGGTACAAAACGACAAACTAATCCTTACGCTGCCGAAGGAATATATAAACAGCCTTGAAAAAAAGGACTATGATATGGAGGCCGTTATAAACCTGAAAGGTAGCCGGTACCTATACTACTCTTTCACACTAAGCATCACGGATAAACGGACTCCCGAAGGCGCTCCCCGGTTAAGCGCAGACAGCCTCGTCTACGGAAATGCGTCAAATACCATTACCCTTTCCGGAGACATGTCCTATAAGAGCCTCCCGGTGAAAGGAACCTTTACACTTGTAAGTCCTGAGACGATCCCGGAGGTGCCTGCTGATGGGAGCTATCCGCTGGCCTGGACTTTTACCCCGGAGAATACCGACCTTTACCTGGAAACTACCGGGACATCCGCTCTGGTTATAAAACCCCGCCAGGTTACTCTGACATGGAGCGGCACGGAAACCCGCACTTATGACGGAACTCCGTCTAATGTCACGGCCTCCCCGGGAAATCTGTTCGGGCAGGATGAAATCACAGTGATTGTAAACGGCGGCGATAATGCGGATGCCGGTACTCATACTGCCACAGCCCTGCGCCTCGTCGGAGAGAAGGCTGGCAATTATGTCCTTCCAGCTTCTGCCTCTATAAACTATACCATAAAACCGGCTTCCGGCATCGCTTCCATCACTATGGAAGGCTGGACATATAGTCCGGATAATGCCGGCCACAAAGCTCCAATCCCCGTATCGCCAACAAACGGTACGGAGAATGTCACTTTCCTGTATAAACCAAAGGACGCGCCCGATACAGCCTATAAGGCCAGTCTGCCATCTGAGGCAGGCGAATACACGGTGAAGGCGGTCTTCGCTGCCACCGGAAATTATGCGGAAACAACTGCCACAGCCGACTTCGTCATAGGCAGGGCGCCGAAACCGGATAATCTGCCGGACAGCGGAACAATTCTCCCTCCGGCTTCCGGCCAGGCAGACAGCCTGAAGGATCTGTCCGCACCTGAAGGCTGGAAATGGAAGGATGATACCCTGAAGCTGGTTCCGGGAGGCTCCATATCTGCCGTCCTGATCTACCACGATACGGAAAATTATGAGCAGTACGAAATGACAATCCTGATATCAAAGCTGCCAGAACTCATAGCAAGCACAACGGACAGTGAATACACCATCGGAGAGGACCGCTCTTCCACCATTCATTGTACCGGCGCATTACAGGAGCTGACGGGAGTATTGATGGACGGAGCGAAAGTAGATCCTGCCAATTATACCCTGAAAGAAGGCTCCACAATTCTCACCTTTTCCGAAAAGTACATGAATCGGCTTTCCCTGGGCGTCCATCAGGTCACGCTGGTCTACAACGCCGGAAATGTGAATGCCGTAATCAATGTAAAAGAAAAAAGCAACAGTGGAAATCAGAATCCAGAACCGGACAAAGGTCCCGGATCCTCCGATGATACATCCCCGGATAAAGACCCGACGCCTTCTGATAATGACACACAGGAAGAAGACTCACCTTCTTCTGACAATAATGCACAGGAGGAAGATTCGACACATACAGAACAGAGTACACTTTCCAAAAAACGGCGTGCTCCTGCCACCGGAGAGCCGGGAAATACAGTGGAAAACAGCCATGACACGTGGACGTTTGTTCCGGTAACGGCAATAGCAATGGCTGCGGTGCTGATAGGGACGCTATGTATCGTGGTAGTTCTGCGGAGTCGAAAGAAAAATATCTGACGGCGGACTCCCTGTAATGTAAAAGAAAAAACTGTCGTACGCTGAATGATTGTGGCATCAGGAGTACGGCAGTTTTCTTTTCCTTTTCACTTTTTTATTAAAACCTTTTTTCCTTCAAAGGCAAAGCCATACTTGCGGATCCGGTCTGCGGGAATCCCTCTGCTTTCCAGAGCGGCCGCATACCTTTGCTCTTCTATCTGTTTCAGGGCAGCATCGGCGGTATCCTCCAGGGACACTTCCTCCTGGGAATCCCTGACCTTGAATTCTATAATAATCGCATCTCTATAGCGATTATTTGTTATCGCATCTCTATAGCGATTATTTGTTATCGCATCCATCCCGCAACTATCTGATATAGCATTGTCCATTCCATTTTTCGACTCCATCGCCCTCGGCTCCATCATCACATCGTATCTTCCAAAACCGCTTTCCCGATTGGAGGTAATGATATAGCGATCCGCCAGCTCCACAGCCAGTCCCAGCACAAAGCCATGGTAAAACCGTTCCGGCTGAGATTCCACGGAAGGATTCCTTCCGCTATCAAAGTAACTGAATGTAGCCAGCGCAACCCGGTTCATATAAGCATTCATATCTTTTACATCATCCTGCAGTAATGCCCTGATAAAACCGTTATATCCTGTACCCGAACCGGAGAACCACTTCTTTATCATCTTTCGGAACATAATCTGCACTTCTTTATTGGTCACCGCCAGTTCGTACAGGTCTGCTCCCGTATCCTCATTTAACGCGTAGCTCTCCACTTTCAGGTAGCCACTAGCCAGGAACAGGCTCCAGATGGCATTCTCATCTGCGTCTAACTGGTCAAAAATAATCTGCTCGTCGATTTCCGTGTACAGGTGCTCGCCCTTCAACAGATTTTCCATAGAAATCTTGATCTCCGGGCTTCCCTGACGGATCAGCTTATCTATCAGGCTGTTGCTGCTGGTGTTGGCCCAATAGGTGGAAAGTCTTCCTGTCTTCAGATAATTTATAATAGACCATGGATTGTAGATATCTCTGCAATCTCCAAAGGTGAAGCCGTCATACCACCTTTTTACATCGGCACGCTTATCCTTCATGCCATACTCATCCAACGCGGCAAATACCTCTTCCTCTGTAAAGCCAAAGCAATCGGCATACATCTCGGAAGTTGATGTCACAACGTTCAGATGATTCAGGTCCGAGAAGATAGACTCCCTACTGACCCTTGTAATTCCCGTCATAACCGCCCGCTCCAGATATGGATTCGTCTTGAATGTGGAGTTGAACAGCCCTCTTATGAATTCCACCATCTCACGCCAGTAGCCGCACACCCAGGCTTCCTGTAGCGGAGTGTCATATTCGTCCAGCAGGATGATGACCTTCCTGCCAAAATAGCCCGACAAATAGCCTGACAGCTTTTTTAAGGAATAAGCCGCCTCGGAATCCGACATTTCTTCCAAAACTCTCCGGAAAAATGCCGCTTCGCTTTCCTTTAATATTCCGTCTGTCAGCAGATAGTCATGCTTATGATACACTTCTTTGATAAGCATACAAATCTTTTCTCTTGCCAGCGCAAAATTATTTGCCTTTACATCGGCAAAGCTTAAAAAGATTACGGGCCATGTTCCCTGAAGAGCGCGATACTTATAATCCCCATCAGGGGATTTGTCCTCCCATATGTCCAGCCCCTCAAAGATTTCCCCCTGCCCCGCGTATTCTGCCGAAAGGAATCTCTCCAGCATGTTCATATTCAGGGTTTTCCCGAATCTGCGAGGGCGGGTAATCAGAGTCACATCATCCCTGCTCTCCCACCACTCCCTGATAAAATCTGTTTTATCTATATAAAAACTATTTTCCGATATCAGTTTCTCAAAGTTTTGAATCCCTATTCCAACAGTTCTTGCCATAGTGATATATCCTCCCGCTAGAATTTATAATGGAATCAAAAATGCTGATTCTATTATTGTAATTCTATTATAAAGAGAACCGCTTATCTTTACAATAAAATTCACATTAATTTTCTTCTCTCGGCATTGACGAAGCTATCGCAGGCGGTATCAGCGACGCACGGAACGGGAGGATTTTTAATATGTTTTCCCTGATCCATGTGGGCGAGCGTTCCGGGACAGGCATTTGCGATGTATACCATGTCTGGGATGAGAATGGGTTTAAGAAACCTTCTTTTGTTGAGACGGTGGATCCCTACCGTGTCACCCTTACCCTCCAGATAGAAACTGATGGCAATCCTGATGGTAATGATAGTAATCCTGATGGTAATGATGGTAATCTTGATGGTAAAAGAGAAAGGGCGGATCCGCAGGGAAGGAGCCACGCGCGGCAAATGGATCATCTAAAGAAAGTGGAAGTCAGTCCCCTGTATCTGAACTGACTTCCACCTCGTATTCTGGGTTTTTATAGGAAGCTGCAGAAGTTGATTTCCTTCTTCTGCATATAATTAATCAGCTCCCAACTACTTTTTACAAGACAAAGTATCCTTTGACCCCTCACCGGAAAATTACTCCGGAATGACAAGTACCTGGCCCACACGGATCTTAGAGGCATCCGAAATTTTATCGACATTTGCCTCATAAATCTTATTCCATCTACGGCCGTTGCCATAGACCTTCGCCGCGATCTTCCACAGACTGTCACCTGGCTGTACCGTATAAGTGCCGCCTGCCACAGTCCCTTCCGTCTGTTCATCCTGATTTCCGGTTGTGACGGTTGTTCTGATCTTCAGCACCTGACCCGCGTAAATCTTATTGGGATCAGTGAGAATGTCTCTGTTATCTTCATAGATCTTCTTCCACTGATTTCCGTCACCATAGATCTTCGCAGCAATCTTCCACAGCGTATCTCCACTGACCACGGTATAAGAGGTCTCTACTACTGCAGTTCCCTTTTTAGAACTCCCGGACAGACCGTTGGAGCTACTGCTACCACTGCTACCGCTATCGTTATCATTGCCACTGTTATTGTTGCTATTTCCATTATTCGAGCCATTGTTGTCCCCGCCAGAGCTGCCCTTACTGCTCAGGACATAGTTCTGGGCGGCACGCTTCAGGGTATTCGTGTCGGCGGTACGGAACTCAACACCGAGCGTATGTGTTCCCTCCGTTTTATTCAGTGTCTGAGCAAGGATAGTAATTCTGGTGCTGCCTGACTCAGAGGTATAATCCACTCCGTCTGTCAGTTTCTGACCATCCAGCCACAGATCCACAAATTCCCCGTACACGCCCTGAGATACCAACAGCTGATCTCCCAGTCCTGTATTGTATTCATAAGTTACACGTTCTGTCAGTTCATAGTTTTCATCGGTCTGACTTTCAACGTTTTGATCAGTGTTTTCTTTTACTGTAAGTGTAAATTCCTTCTCGCTGGAGCCGAAACTGTTGTAGCTGTTTCGCATCCTCACAGTAAAAGTAAACTCACCTTCCTCCACCGGCACGCCGTATAATTCACCATTGGGCCTGATAACCATCCCCCTTGGCAGAGAGCCTCCCCGCAACTGGTAAGTTACGGTATTCCAGCTGTACTTATTGCTGTTCTGAATCATGGTGCCATAGGGAACATATTTGACTGCTTCGGGAACTTCCTTCGTTATAATAGAAGGGTCACCAACAGTACCTGTAAGGGTCATTACCATCAATACTGCATCACCGGACTTAAGAGTCAGGGTACCTGTGATGTCCGTACCGGCTTCCACGCTTTCTTTCGCCTTCAGCCGCAACATTGCAAGATTGGACAGCTTTCCGTAACTGGTAGGGTTGTCCGTAGTAGTAAAGCCTGATAATTCATGATTACCCGTCAGTGTCCAATAACTATCCATCTCCACCACATCGGATACCAGTTCTGCAGACAGTGCGCCGATCGCTTCTGTCCCCATGTTTGCAAGCATGATATCATGTTTGTATTCATGGATATAGTCAAGCATTACTTCCCTGGAGGTGTATGTGACACCGCCCTCCACTTTTGTCTCCACGCTGGAATCCGTCAGGCTGTTCATAAAGAGTTGTCCGTTGGTCTCCGACCTGGTCAGCACCTGCACCCAATAGTTTTTGGCATTCTCCCCATCTTCTGCAGCTGCGGTAAACTGCACCGCCCCTTTGGAAAAGTCATGATAGCTCTTCCCGCTGATTTCCGGCGTGCTGCTACCCGCGGCATAAAGCTTCGGATTATCGCTGGGTGAAAACTCAAGCGCCAGATTACTGCGGTCAATCCCTTCATTCACGATAAATACCACATAATTATTTTCCGCATAGGAATCCTGCAGTCTGACAGATGAGACGTGTAAACCATCGACATCCCGCAGACTGTAGAAATTAATGGATGTGTTGCTACTGGGAACAAAAACATCCTCACTGGCCACAGTTTTGATGTTATATTTCAATACCTGCTGCCCCTCTGTCCCGTCGGCACCGATAAATACAGTGAAATTGATCCCCGCTGAGAAATCGCCGGCATATCCCTTGAAATTACCGGAGCTATTACTCTTCTCCCTGAACAGAGTATCCTTAATATCCTGCGCGCCTGCCGCAGTCGCTTCGGCAATGCTTGTGTAATGTCCCACATATGCGGCAGTGATTACTGTATTATTTACAGTACCGTCATCGTAATACATAAAACTCTGTACATAATTTCCGTTGGCCGGATAGCCACTGTAAAGTTTCTGTGTATAATATCTGCAGCCATCTTTTTCATTTTTATCATCATATCGGCTGGCGGTTATATCAACGCCGGCACTATTCCTCATCCAGTCAACATATATGCCATGTTCTACATTTTCATAATACAACCTTACCGGAAGACATCCTGTCACATTTCCCTGCGCGTCAAAAGATACCAGGGTGATTTCGTCATTCGCATATCTTCTCATCTGATATCCCGCATCCGCCAAAGACATATCCGCCGCAAAAATCTGATTCGTGATTTCCGCCGCAGCCATCGCCTCGGCCGCAGTCTCATGCAGGCCTTCGTATACTTTGACAGTAGTAAACTTGGTCTTATTATAATTCCCGGAATTAATCTGCAGCGCCAGATATCCCTCATCAATATTCCCCTGTTTACCTGACAGCGAAATACGCTCATAGCCATACTCAAATCTGGAGCCGCGGATATTATTGGAGGTATAACCGTAGTAATCCTGCTTCACCTCAATGGCCGTCCGCGTACCGTCTTCATCCTGTGTATAGAAGGAAGGTGTCAGCCATCCGTCGTAGTCCGATTTGTTGAGGTACGCTGTATAGCGGATATTATCCGCCGCCAGCTGGTCAGGCTCTCCAACGATCATCTGCACACTGTAGGCATAACTCAAATTGATACAGTCACCTTTCTGGCTGACCGTATAATCCGGTACGCTGTCACTGCTGCCGGAAGAATATCTTGTAGTCCACATGATGCTGTCCGTATCTTTCAGCTCCACATTACCGGCAAAGATGGATTCCACAGACACCATGGTCAGTTCCAGCGGCGTATAGCCGTTCAGGTCAATGCTGCCAAGATCCACTTCCTTCAACGGAAGCAGCGAGACAGGCGCCGCACCACCGAACTCTTTCTCTGCGGGGTACACCACTACAACATCCCCCGCGATATTCAGGCTGAGCTGTGTCACTGCATTCCCTGTAAAGTTCGCTGCCACCCGGAAAACATGTCCGCCGAATTCCACGGTGGAATCAGGTGTCATGAACCAAACATTCTGAGGTTCGCTGTCCTCGAGACCGGCAAATTGTACCTCATATGGAAAGAAGGGATCTTCTTCCGGAATCTGGATGGTATAGCTTCCATCTTCCTCGAATGCACCTGTAAACCCTGCATAGGCCTCCTCTTCGGACAGGCTAGGATTAATGACAAGCTGATACTCTCCTCCCGTACTGAATATGACTCCCCCGGTTCCATATTCCGGAACTAAATCAGGAATCAGCCCTGTGTCAGCTGAATCCGTATTCTCTCCTGGAATCCCCGTCCCATCATTTTTGTCCTCCGGACTTTCCATGATGTTGCCTGGATTCGTCTCTCCTGTACTTTCATTGCCGTTTTCGCCCTCGGTTCCTTCCGAAGGATTCCCTGTTACATCGCTTCCGCCCTCGGTTCCCTCCGCAGGCTTTCCTGTCACGTCGCTTCCGGCCTCGGCTCCCTCCGCAGGCTTTCCTGTCACATCGCTTCCGCCTTCGGTTCCCTCTACAGGATTCCCTGTCGCATCGCTTCCGGCTTCGGTTCCCTCCGCAGGATTTCCTGTCGCATCACTTCCGGCCTCGGTTCCCTCCGCAGGATTCTTCGTAACGTCGTTTCCGCCTTCAGCTCCCTCCACAGGACTCTCTGTCACATTACTTCCGTCTTCGGGATCTGATTTCGGAATATCGGTTGCATTGTCTCCGTCTGCCTTCGCATCCGTGACGGCATCATCAACAGATACATTGTCACTCCCAGGGGCCTGATCTGTGCCGGTGCTTCCGTCCGTCTTCGGCGAATTAGCCTCACTGCCAGCTTCAACAGTTGGCTGCGAAGCCTCCTTCTCCGCCCTCACTGGCAGTGCAGGCATTACTAACAGTGCCGCCAGAAGCACTGCCAAGCCTCGTTTCATAGATTTCATCTGTGCGAAATCCTCCTTTCATGTTTTAACCTGTTATAACCACTTCAAGAGTGGTTAGCTCCTGAAGGGAATATAAGCGGCTCTGCCGCAGATTCCCGAATTGATAAACGCTTAACAAAGACCTGTTTAACCTCCAACACCTCACATCAAAGCTTTACTCTTTGTATCTTTCCCCCAGCTCCATCAGCTCCGGAAGCGAATAGATACGGCACTGCCGCAGTTCTCCCGCTCCATAGTCGAAGACCAGCATGTCCCCGTTTACATCGCAAAGTTCCGGCAGATATGCCAGCTTCTGAAGCTGTTCATCCAGCAGAATACCATATCGTCTGCCTTCCGCACTGATATATTCTGTAATAATGTAATCCTGCACCTGTGTCACATAAGTAAGGTAGGAATCCTTCTCCAGCGTTGCCGCCAATCTGCCGGACTTCAGATCATAGGCCTCCGGCGCGGCATGCAGGGAAGATACGATTCTGTATCGGTCCGTCAGGAATTCCTCATCCAG
>JAAWLQ010000058.1 GCA_022797995.1 Lachnospiraceae bacterium | reverse complement strand
CACCGCGAAGTCAAAATCGCGTTTGTATGCGATTTTGCGAGATTCGCAGGCGCCAAAATGAGTTGAAAACTCATTTTGTGTGCATCAGCGTTACAGTTTTGCCGAAGGCTGAACTGTAACGATTGTGGAGAGAAATAGTTCATTCGGGCTTGACCGGCGGAGCCATAAAAGAGTAAGATAAAAATATAGAGGTGCGGTAGGACCGGCGCGGAAGCGCGAAGGAGGGAAAAGGTGAAAGCAGCGGTTTTTCAGGGGAAAGAGAAGATAGTGATTCAGGAGAGGTCAGTTCCGGAACTGCGGGACGACGAGGTGCTGATTCGGGTGGCGGCCTGTGGTGTCTGTGGAACAGACGTACATATTTACAGAGGGGAGAAGGGCTCCGCTCAGGTGAACCCTCCCGTCGTGCTGGGCCATGAGTTCGCGGGAACTGTGGCGGCTGTGGGGAAAGCGGTAAAGGCATGGAAAATCGGAGATAAGGTGGCTGTGGACCCCAACATTTACTGCGGCAAATGCGAGATGTGCCACAGCGGGAAGAAAAATCTCTGTGAGTCTCTGTCTGCGGTGGGTGTGACCAGGGACGGCGGATTTGCGGAGTATTGTGCGGTGCCGGAGGCACAGTGCTATAGATTGAATGACGATATTGAGCTGGTACAGGGAGCTATGGCAGAACCATTGTCCTGTTGTCTGCATGGAATGGAAATGGCGGAAGTCCGGCCGGGAGACCATGTATGTATCATTGGCGGCGGAGCCATCGGACTGATTATGCTGCAGCTCGCCAGGCTGGCAGGGGCCGCCACGGTCTCTGTAAGCGAACCGGTGGAAATGCGCAGAAATGTGGCCGTGAAGCTGGGGGCTGACTATGTGTTCGACCCGCTGGAAGAAGCACCGGGAGAAGCCTGCAGACAGAAGCTGGGCAGAGGGGCAGATGTGGTAATCGAGTGCGCCGGAGTGAAAGCGGCCGTAAAGCAGGTATTTGAGATTGCCGGGAAAGGTGCCAGGATTGTATTTTTCAGTGTGCCGGCTCCGGACGCGAAAATGGAACTGCCTTTATTTGAACTGTATCAGAAAGAGTGGCGTATCTGCGGTTCTTTTATCAACCCGGACACTTTTGCCGCCGCGGTAAATCTGATTAATCATCATAAAGTCAGCTTCGGGCAGATTATAACCCATACCTTTGGGGTGCGGGAACTGGAGCAGGCAATCCTGATGCAGGCGGGAAGAGATTCTCTGAAGGTTGTGGTGGAGTATGAAAAATCTGCGCTAAAGTAACAGGCTCATGCGGAGATTTACGGCCCGGTGCGGAATGACTATAATCCCACAAACAGGAGATAGCAGATGCCGATCAACAGAATCAGAATCAGAACGACCGGCAGGAAAATGGAGATAATGCCAGCCAGAAGCATGGCTGGCAGATCTCCTTTTTCCAGAGGTTCCTGTTGTAATTGCTCCTCTTTTTCATAATCGATTTCTTTGGGAATTTTTTTCCAGGCTTTTCTCATAATTTCCTTTACCGGTATTTAACGTTGATTGGTTGTAAGCTTCACATCAAAGAGGTAATTTCCGTTCTCGTCTACTTTTTTCTGCTCCGCAAAATGGCAGGCCACGAAATGTCCCGGCTTCACTTCCGTGAGCGCAGGCGGAACCACCTTACATTTATCGCAGGCCATGAAGCAGCGGGTGTGGAATTTACATCCCGAGGGCGGCTTGATAGGGCTGGGAATATTGCCTTCCAGAATGATGCGCTCTTTGGTCAGGCTTTCCGGGTCCGTGGTAGGGATGGAGGACAGAAGAGCGATAGTATAAGGATGACGGGGATCGCTGAAGATCTCGTCCGTCTCCGCCACCTCCACCATGTTGCCCAGATACATGACGCCGATACGGTCCGAAATATAGCGGACCACGGAGAGATTGTGGGAGATGAACAGGTAGGTCAGCCCTTCCTTCTCCTTCAGCTCCTGGAGCAGGTTGATGATCTGGGACTGAATGGAAACGTCCAGAGCGGATACACATTCGTCGCAGACCACAAATTTAGGTTTCACCGCCAGGGAGCGGGCGATACAGATTCTCTGTCTCTGTCCTCCGGAGAACTGATGAGGATAGCGGTTATACATGTAATTCTGCAGGCCGCAGGAATTCATCACATCGAACACATAGCTCTGCATTTTCTTGGAGCCGGCTTTGAAGAATTTATGGGTCACCAGACCTTCTTCGATGATCCGCCCAACGGTCATACGGGGATTCAGCGAAGAGTAGGGATCCTGGAAAATGATCTGCAGGTCTTTGCGCAGATGACGCATCTCGCTGTATTTCAGGCGTTTCAGATCCACTCCGTTGTCCAGCATGGCCTCGTATTCTGCGAATTCCGCATCCTTGAGATAAGGAGCTTTCAACTGTGCAATTTTCTGTTCTGTCTCGGCGGCAGAAGCCAGAAGCTTTTTCTGTTCGGCCAGGAGTTCATCATACTTCTTTCTGAGCTTTGACAGCTTTCCCTGAATGGCTGCGGCCTTTTGCGGTGTGTCCTCCAGCAGACTTTCCTGCACTTCGATTTCCAGTCGAATATCTTCTGCCCTGGCGGCAATGGAGGCCGCCTGGAAGGCGAACCTGTATTTTTCAGACAGGAGAGCGGCGCCCTGACGGGTTTCCCGCACCATAAAGCCGCCCAGAATCTTTGCGCAGTAATCCAGTGCGGTTTTGGCGTCACACAGGGCCAGATTCTTGTCCTGCAGGTCGAAGAAGGTGGCATTGTCTCCCAATGCGTCACACTTTTTTGTTATTTCCTCGGCATGCGCCGTGGCTTTACGGTATTTCTCAATATACTTTTCCGCATTGGAGAGAGTATGCAGCACATATTTTGGAGCAACCTCCTCCAGAGTACGTCCATAATACATGGTACTGCCGGCAGTCTGCTCATAGAGCTGGAGCAGCACGCGGCCAAGCGTGGACTTGCCACAGCCGGATTCCCCTACCAGGCCGAAGGTCTCGCCCTTGTATATATCGATGGAGATATCCTCGTTGGCCCGCACATACATCTGCTTTGCGAAGAGAGAGGATTTCGCCACGGGGAAATATTTCTTTAAATTAGTGATTGACAGTAATTTTTCCATGCCCGGAACTCCTCCTTTCCTCCTTGTCCGGATAGAAACAGCGAATCAGCTGATTCTCGGCGACTTGGGCCAGAGGCGGCTCATTGTCGATACATTTCTGCGTACAGTATTTGCAGCGGGGGGCGAATTTGCAGCCCTTTGGTAAATCCAGTGGATGGGGCACCACGCCGGGGATGGGGTCCAGCTTCGTCCGGTCGTCATTCAGCCTGGGAATGGAATACATCAATCCTTCCGTATAGGGATGGCTCTGCTTACAGTCTGTAAAAATCAGCTTTGCAGGGGCCTGCTCCACCACCTGTCCGCAGTACATGACGACAACATCATCCGCCATTTCGTTGATGACGCCCAGATCATGGGTGATGAACATGATTGCGGTGCCGTTTTCCTTCTGCAGATCATTCATCAGTCGCAGAATCTGTGCCTGAATGGTCACGTCCAGAGCCGTGGTGGGCTCGTCGGCGATGAGAATGTCCGGTTTACAGGCAAGTGCCATTGCAATCATCACACGCTGACGCATTCCGCCGGAAAGCTGATGTGGATACTGACGCGCCACGGCCTCCGGATTGGGAATCTGTACGGCTCGCAGCATTTCAACGCATTTTTCCGCCGCTTCCTTTTTGCTCATATTCTGATGAATGATAAAGGGCTCTGACAGCTGCCGTTTTACGGAGAAAACGGGATTCAGGCTTGTCATGGGTTCCTGGAAAATCACGGAAATCCGGTTGCCCCTGATATGGTACATCTGCTGTGTGGTCACTTTTGCCAGGTCCTGCCCGTCAAAAGTGACGGTACCGCCTGCGATATAGCCGTTGGCATCCAGCAGCCGCAGAACACTCATGGCGGTGACGCTTTTCCCGGAGCCGGATTCTCCCACAATTCCCAGAGTCCGTCCCGGATAAATAGAATAAGATACATCGTTCACGGCCTTAACCGTGCCGTTTCTCGTCTTAAAAAAGGTACGAAGGTTTTTCACTTCGAGTAAGGGTTCAGCCATAAATATACCTCCAAATTTTCCAAATGCTGCAACTCCGGAAGAATGCCCGTCCTACGGGCATTCTTCTAAGTGAGACGGATTTGCCCAGGCGAATTTATTCGCCGGCGAATCCTAGAAGTTCTTAGCGGGCGTCCTTTGGCCGCTTAGAACTTCTTCTCACTTTTCGACCTCCGATTTCGGATCAAGCACATCCCGCAGGGTGTCGCCGATGATATTGATACAGATAACCACAATGGAAAGGAACAATGCCGGGAACACCCATCTCCACCAGAAGGACTGAATCACCAGGGCATTGCGGGAGCCGTTCAGCATATTGCCCCAGGTAGGACGGGGGAGCTGAACGCCGAAGCCCAGGTAGGAGAGGGAGGACTCTGTCAGCATACAGCTGGCGAAATCCAGGGTTACTGTCACCAGGATAACGGATACAATATTTGGAAGGATATGCCGGAAAGCGATTCTCCGCTCTTTCACACCCATGGAACGGGCGGCGGTGACGAATTCCTTCTCACGCTCCGCCAGAATCTGGCCTCTTACCATTCGGGCCAGTCCCGTCCAGGACAGTACACCCAGAATCAGCATGATAATCACGATACGGGTGTTCTCGTGGATATCCGAGGACTGGAAGATGGCGGACAGACACAATGCGAAGGGAAGAAAGGGAATGGCTCCCACAATCTCCGTCAGACGCATGAGAAACATGTCCACTGCTCCGCCGAAATATCCTGAAATACAGCCTACGATGATCCCGATAATGGTGGAGACGATAACTGCCACGGCGCCCACCGTCATGGTCATCTTACCGCCGTTCATGATACGGTTGAACACATCGCGGCCCATATCGTCGGTTCCCATGATGTACCCTTTCAGGCCCCAGCAGTCCACGAATTTCCCATCTTTGAAGGCATAGTTCTGGAAGCCGCTGGCAAAAACCGTATCCACGGCGCCTTCCCGGGTCAGTGCCGCAGGGATATCACACTGATTGCGGAAACTCTGGCCCCAGGCATAGACGCGGCCCTGATCGGTGGTCAGAACGAAATGCCTTGTGCCGCCGGAGACGGTCACAGCGTTTTCTCCTTCCAGAAGCTGTGGCTGCGGCTCTTTGATACCACTGACAACGATTTCACCGTCGTCCAGTACCAATGCCAGCGCATTGCCGGAGGCGGCGATATCCACCACCTTTCGTTCTCCTATATACTCAAAGATGTCGGTGCTCACGTTTCGTCCGTTCTCATCAGTTACGCTGATGAGGTTGTACTTGGTGCTCTTGCCGCAGACAAAGGTACCGTTTGCGTCGATGCCATAAAGGCCGTCGTTGGTGAAGACCAGCTTTTCCAGCTTGCTTTCCTTCTTCCCATGCTTGATGATGGAAGAGAGGTTAGTGGCTGCAAGGCCGTCGTTGCCCCAGGCATAGATGGTCCCATCCTCCATGAGAATGGCTGTCACCTGGTTGCCGCAGATCAGCTGACGTACCTGGGAGGCGTCGATGGTGCCGCCGTTCATCAGCTCGTCCGGCTGTTTGCGGGCCGCGGCGATCATGGTGCCGTCATGGCCATACTGTCCGTTGTCATTTTCACCCCAGGCATAGACCACGCCCTCCTCGGAGATGGCTACGCAGTGGTCGGAGCCGGCCGCCACATGGACGATTTTGCTGTTCTTTACTTCTTCGGGGATGTTCATTACGTCTTTTGCCGGGTCCCCGGAGATATTCACATACTGTCCCCACATGAAAACCTTTCCATCCGTATCTACCCCGATGGTAAAGGTACCGCGGGAGGAGATGTCCACCACGCCGTCCTTCATTTCTTCAGGCAGTTTCATCAGGCTTAAGGAGGGGGCCATATTGGTGTGCAGCATTTCACTGCCGGTCTCCGTCAGATCCGCGGGCGAGATAGCCGAGCCGATGAACACGAAGAGAAACATCCCCGCAAGAATAATGACTGCCCCTGTGGCAAGGGGATTGCGGAAGAAGCGTTTGACGGCCAGCCGGGTAGGGCTGTCGTAACGTTCGTCGGCAACTGTCAACTCTTTGGAAGCGCCGAAGAACATCCTGCGGAGCCAGCGGAAAGGGGCAAAGCCCTTTCGGGAGGAAGTCGTTTCTTTGCTCATATGTTATTCCTCCTTTACTTATTCACACGGACTCTGGGGTCGGCCAGGCCGTAAGCGATATCGACGATCAGGTTGCCAAGAAGCCCGAGAATCACATAGAACATTTGAAGCAGCAGAACCACCTCAAAGTCCTTGTTGTTCAGGCTGAGTATATAAATACGGCCCACACCATTGAGGCTGAAAATATTTTCAATGACAATGGAGCCTGAGAAAATTCCGATAAACCATCCGATCACCAGCGTGATGATAGGAATCAGTGCGTTGCGGAACGCATGAGAATAGATAACAGTCTTCTCCACAAGTCCCTTGGCCCTGGCTGTGCGGATACAGTCAAGGGACAGTGCCTCTGACATGGAAGCTCTCACATAACGGGTCATACCGCCCAGAGAGGAGAAGGTCATGACAATCAGCGGAAGCGACATGTAGTAGAGCCTGTCCTTCAGCTCGGCAAGGCCGGTATAATTGGAGCCCGGTGTCTTCATGCCCGAAACCGGGAACCACCTCAGGATGATGGCAAAAAGCCAGATAAAGACAATTGCGATAATAAAACCCGGAATACTGTAGCCCACGATGGTTCCCACCTGAATGGCGGTATCCCGTTTGCTGCCTCTGTGAACAGCACAGAAGATACCCAGGGGTATCGTGATACCCAGGCCGAGAATTGTTGCAAAAATGTTGATAAAAACTGTATTTTTCAATGGATCTGCCAATACTTCCTTTGCAGACCTGTCATATTGATAACTGTATCCCAGATTTCCCTGAAGAATTCCGTTGTATTTTCCATTGATAGGCCCCAGGCCAATCCAGCCCAGATAACGAACTATCACATTCTGATCCGTTCCCAGCTCCCGGCGCAGCTCCTCTACCTTGGCCTGATAAAGCTCAGCCGCGTTTTCCGTGACCTTCAGTCCCTTTCTAAAGGGCTCGGCCTCCGCCACCGCCCGGTCATAAGGGATGAGAGAGTATACGAAGAACATGAGAAAGGAGAGGACTATGAGGACCACAGCCATATAGCCAAATCTTTTCAGTATATACTTGCCCATATCATACCCCATTTCTAATATTAGAGTTCACATTGCTGTAACAAATGGGGCAGTCGTTTTGACGGCTGCCCCATACATCCAAAACCTTTTGTTTAGTAGCCCTTTACATTTGAATACAGAAGCGCTGCGGCAGGTCCGCGGAAGGGGCTGGTATGGAAATTCTCAATCTTTGCATTGTATACGTCATAGTAGTAGTTGGAGTACAGAGGAATATCGGGCATCAGCTCATTCCATCTCTCCACATAACCCATATACCACTGGTTGAACTCATCCTCTGTGGTAGCATTGTAAACCATTGCCATGGACAGATAATCCATGCCCAGCTTGTCGCCGGATGCCTCTACCGCCTCTTCATAGGAAAGCTTCTCAGCCGTCAGATCATAGGGGAAGTCAAGGTCATAGGCGTCATACAGCTTGTTGGAGGAATTGGTAAACCATTTAGGGTCATGAGACCACTGGTATGAGGTGTCCAGGTTGAGCAACGCGGAAAATCCGGTTGCCAGGTTGAACATTCCATAGGTGGGAACGCCGCTGTAACCATAGGTAGGCTCACGGTAAATCTCTCCTAGCAGCTTGTCAAAGTCGCCTGTGGTAGAGCGGATTACCATGCCGGCTGCCGCCAGATCAGAGCTGTTTGCAAGGGTGGTGGAGAGCAGGTCGGTTACCTCGTTGGGGGAAGAGCCGAACCAGTTGATTGCCAGAGGCATGTAGTACTCACCATTAATTTCCACAGTTGCATAGGTAATACCATCCGTATTGGAGACGGAAGCATAGGTCTTGTTAATGCCGTCCAGCACATTGGCTTCGTCGGCAGTCAGCTTCTTGTAACGCACTGCGTCAACGCCTTCGGCGCCTTCCACGAATTCCTCACCCTTGGAATTGTAGATCCAGCCGCCATCCTCAAGGACCTTCTTGGCGGTTTCGGGAGAGAAGGAGTAGTCGATAAGCTCGATCTCATCCTGCACTGCCTTCCAGGGACCCAGGTCGGGGCTGTAAGGGCCGTCTACCACCACGCCGTAGCCGCCGGTAAAGGTCTGGCAGAACTCGGTACGGTTCAGCAGATAAGCCACTGCCTGGCGCACTTCCTGGAACATGGTGGGACCAAAGTCACACTCAAATTCGATTTTGCCATAGCCTGCTCTCTGATAATGAGTCTCCACGAAATTCTCACCGTCTACCACTGCCAGCGCAGCCGTGGTATCCTTACCGCCTGTGACGCCGGCCAGGATATCCGTACCACCGGTGGTAAGCTCCTCCAGCTGGGTCTCCTGCGTCAGCTTTACATACACGATGGTCTCGATGGAAGGTGTCTGTCCCTCATAGTTTCCTTTAAACGCAGGATTCAGGGTCATGGTAGCCTGCTTTGTGGAGGCATCCCAGTCGGAAACCACATAAGCTCCGGAGAAGGGATACTTGGTCAGGTCATAACGGTTGGCCTCGATCTCCTTTGCCTTCACATAGCTATCCCCGTTCTTCTCATAGAAGTTCTCACTTAAGTACACGCCGTTGCCATCGTCCAGAATATCCACGTCATCGCCCAGGACCAGTCCTAAGGGAGCGGGATCAAATCCGGCATAAGTATAGGCAAAGTAGTATGGATAGTAATCGGAAGATACGGTGATTGAATAGGTGTAATCATTCAGCAGCCGGATTCCTGTGAATTCTTTGGAGCTGCCTTCCGCTTCCTCGCCGGTATAAGCGTTAAACTCTTCATAGCCTACAAAGGCCATGCCGCTGGTACCGGGCCGCCCTGCCTCCATACTGACTGGAGAGGCAAAGGACAGGGTGGATGCCAGATAGTTCTTTGCCGTGATGGGGGTGCCGTCGCTGAAGGTCAGGCCCTCGTTGATCTCCACGGTATAGGTGGCGGTGCCGTCCTCGTTTTCTGTCTCGGTGTGGCTCTTTACGGAAGTCTCATTCCATACAAGGTTTCCGTCCTCGGCAACCTCCTGTGTGCCATAGCCGATGGTCAGACGTCCGATATCCTGATCGGATGCGCCCACGGAGCTGGTACCCCAGCCGGGGAAACGGAAGTCACCGGTCAGGTCGGTGGTATTGCCCATGATTACTTTGTTCTCAAATGTTACATCGCCTGCGTTGCTCTCAGAAGGAGCTTCGCTGGAAGTCTCGTCGGATGTGCTCTCAGCCGGGGGGGTTTCTCCGGAAGACTGATCCGACGGCGCGCTGCTGTCCGCGGGGGCATCGTTACCGCATGCGGCCATACTGAAGACCATTGCGGAAGCCAGCAGAACAGCAAGAACCTTTTTTCTTTTCATAATGCTTTTCCTCCTATTATAATATTGTTCTGCATACTTTTACGCTGTATTGCTTTAAATCAACAGGCTTAACAAAAAAGGATTGAATAATACTATTCGCTCCTTTGCTGAATACTTGTATACAATGTAGCGGTGTATACAGCTAACGTAGTTTAGTATAAATTACTCTTATTTGACTGAAACAGTGCTTTTCAAGGCTTTTCTTTGTCCTGTACACAACAGCGATATACTTTTTTCATACCGGAAGAAGCAGGATTCCGTGCTTCTCCGACGACTGGACTTTTTAAAATCCGCCTGCTATAATCCAGTTTCAAACAGACGTTTGTCATACTAAGCTCCCGCGAAAATGGTCCATCGCGTATAAAAGTCCGGGGGCCTGGCAGATCTTGCAGAGGCAGACTTGTTTAAACAAAAGAAGAAAGAAGGGTTGTAAAATGGCATCATTGAAAAGAGTTACACACAAAAACGGCCGGGTGGTATATCGTATTGTCATCTGTATGGGGTATGATAAACAGGGAAATAAGCTGGTCAGAAATTTTACCTGTCCTGTCAGCCAGTCCGCTCCTTTCAGACAGCAGGAAAAGGAAGCACTGAAATATGCCTTGGAACTGGAAGACAGACTCAAATATGGTAACGGACACTGCAATGATAAGCTGCTGTTTGAAGATTTTTCCCGCAAGTGGCTTGAAAATGTAAAAGATACGCTTGCTTACGGAACTTATGTGGGGTATGAACAATTACTGCGGAGTAAAATCCTTCCTTATTTTAAAGGATACAAAATAGTTTATATCAGGACGTCGGACATTGAAGCTTTTTACAGGACGCTGGCAGGAGTTTATTCTCCGGGCACAATCAGACGTTATGCCAATGTGCTGAACTGCATCTTCGGAACGGCAAAAAGATGGAATATCATTACAGATAATCCATGTCAGAATGCATTAAAGCCGAAGCAAAAGCAGGAAAACACAGAATTACGGTATTTCACGCCCGGACAATCTCTGATTTTCCTGAAGTCTCTGGACATGGTATACGAGACAAAGCATGGGAAAAAAGTACATGCCGTACCCTTGCAGTACAGAGTTTTCTTTACGCTTTCCATTTTCTGCGGCTTCAGAAAAGGAGAAATTCTTGCCTTGCACTGGGACGATATTCACTTTGACACCCTGGAAATATCCATTTCCAAATCCATCGGAAAAACGGACAGGGGATTTGACTATAAGGAGCCAAAGACATCCGCCGCAGTGCGCAAGGTTCCTTTCCCGGACAGCATGTATTCTCTGCTGGAAGAGTACCGAAGGGAATACGAACTGCTGCGTCTCCGGCTTGGAAGTGAATGGCAGGGTAAAAACAATCTGTTTATCCGTTCCAATGGAAGGCTGATGGGACATACCACGGCCTATCAGTATTTTGTAAATCATTTAAAATATCATAATCAATGGGTTCGGGAATATCCCGGGCGGGCTGTTACCGTGGGAATGGAAGAACTGCCGATAATTCCTCTTCATGGACTCCGGCACTCCTGCGCCACACTGCTGAATTATCTTGATGTAAATATAGTGGATATTTCGAAATACCTGGGACATGCCAATTGCTCCACAACGATGAATATCTATGCCCACAGTTTTGAGACGCAGAAAAGGATGGTGAGTAACAAGCTGAATGAATTCATTAAAACAAACTGTTAATGGTGAAAATTGGAATGCTGTATGTTTTGTCTATATTTTGGCCTGTCCGGTCTCTGCTTTGAGTAGTTTTAAACCTGAACAGGCACAATTTTCCTGCCATTTGTTTGATTTTGTCATTTGTAAGGCAATATTGCTTAAGATTATGACTATTTTCCACAAGAAGCGACTTTCGCGGTTAACTGCCTTCCGTGAAGAAGGATACAAAAAAATCTTGACACATTCTTAAGTTTAATTTATACTAAACTACGTTAAACAATTGTATACACCCTTGCATTGTATACAAGTATTCAATGCAGACATGAAGTATACAGTTCCAAATTTAAGAAGGAGGAGAAAAGCATTATGAAAAGAAAGAAATTGCTTGCCATTTTGCTGGCTTCGGCTATGACCATTAGCATGGCCGCCTGTGGAAATGATTCCGCAGAAAGTTCGACACCCAGCGAATCAACAGGCACGGAAAGCACTGAGTCCAGTGCGGCCAGTGAAGAAGTCAGCAGCGAGACCCCTACCGAGGAGCCGGAGCAGGAAGCAGTTGTAGCAGAGCTGAAGCCTCTGGTCAACAAGGAGTATGGTACAGATTATGTGTCTCTGTATTCCCAGTTTGGTAAGGAGACCAGCATTGCGGATGTCATTGAGGATGAAGAGACCGGTTTCGCCTACATAGAGCGCGACGGTGTACGTTACCAGCTGGGTCTGGATTTCCTGTCCATGGCTATGGTGTACAATACCGCAGTACCGGAAGGCGGCGTATGGGAGACCGAGGATGACGTTTACGCCAACTGGTGGAAGCTTTATATGCAGCGTTGGAACTATATGATGCCGGAAATTCCCCTGTACTCCAATGAGTATTATGATATGTACAACGCACAGATCAAGGGCGTGACCGAGCATCCCACCAACCCTTACTGGGGACCGGAGATGGCTCTGATCGACTGGACCAGCGAGAAGCCGGATAACAGCATCATTATCGGCAATACCACAGAGATGTCCGGCAAGTTCCGTTATGCTGCTTTCGGTGGCACCAACCCCAATGCCGCAGATCTGGCTATTCAGAACATGACTCACGGTCTGGAGACAGTGTCTACCAACAAGGAAGGCGGCTTTGAGTGGAACAACACCGTATTGGCCTCCGAGCCCGAAGCAGTAGAAAATGCAGACGGCAGCAAGACATATACCCTCAAGATCAAGGATAACCTGAAGTTCTCCGACGGCAGTCCTGTTACCGCCAAGAACTATCTGGTGTTTACCATGGTGTTCTCCAGCCCGGTAGCCGTTCAGGCCGCAGGCAAGGATCATCAGTCCGGCAGAACCATAGTAGGATTTAAAGATTTCAATACCTACACAGGTCCCGGCTCCGCGGAAGGAAAGAAGGAATTCGCAGGACTGCGCATAATTGATGACTATACCTTCTCTGTAACCATTGATGCGTCAGAGCTTCCTTATTTCTACGATATTACCTATGCAGGATTCTCCGCATCCTATGTACCCATGTGGATCAAAGAAGTGGAGATCAAGGATGACGGTCAGGGTGTATACTTCTCCGATGATTTCTATACCATGACTGACGGAGAGAAGTACGATATGGCTGCACATATCGAGGAGATTTCCCGCAACACAGATACCACTTATCCTTATTCCGGACCTTATGTGGTGGAGAGCTATGATGTGGCGGATTCCTCCGCAGTGCTGAAGCTGAATCCCGAGTATCCCGGCAACTATGAAGGTGTGAAACCTACCATTGAGACTGTTGCCTACAGGAAGGTAGTCAGCGCTACTCAGCTGGTAGACCTGCAGTCCGGCGGTGTGGATGTACTGTCCGGCATCACCGGCGGCAATGAGACCAACGAGGCTGTTGCCCTTGCGGACGGAGCACCTGACAAATATGTTTATACCCATTACAGCCGTGCAGGCTATGGTAAGCTTGGCTTCCGTGCAGACTTTGGTTCCGTTCAGTTCCCGGAAGTTCGTCAGGCTATCGCATACTGCATGGACCGCGCAGGATTTGCCAAGGAATTTACCGGCGGTTACGGCGGCGTGGTTGACGGCCCTTACTACACCGGAAGCTGGATGTATCAGGCGGCGGTAGGCCAGGGCATGATGCTGGATGCTTATTCCACTTCCGTGGACAGTGCCATTGCCGTTCTGGAAGAAGGCGGCTGGGTATATGACGCAGAAGGAAATGCCTATACCGAGGGCGTGCGTTACAAACAGATTCCTGCGGATGAAGTAAGTGAGAATGACAAGACCTTCCAGTCCAAGGACGGCGCTTATAAGACCGTTCAGGTAGGCGATTACTACTATATGCCTCTGGTACTGAACTGGTATGGTACCACTGACAATCCGTTTACCGATCAGCTGATGACAGGATTTGCTTCCAACGAGAACATCAAGGCTGCCGGCTTTGAAGTACAGTATACTGTGGGTGAATTTAACCCCATGCTGGATGAGCTGTATCAGGCTGCCATCTATGGTTACTATGGCGGAACGCCTCTGTACACCTGCTTTAACTATGCTACCGGGTTTACAAGCGCCGCATATGATTTCGCTTATAATCTGACCATTGATCCTGCCATGTATGACGACTACAGCCAGTACTATGTCAAGGATGAGGCCGATGCTTATTGGCTGAAGTAAGAAAAGCTGCTTAAGAGCAGTGTGAGACACTGCGGGAGAGTAGAGCAAAGGTGCGGGCTGCTGTCAGTTTTCTGACGGCAGCCTGTGCTGT
>JAAWLQ010000057.1 GCA_022797995.1 Lachnospiraceae bacterium | reverse complement strand
CATACCCCTGGTCTTCTGAAAAAATCCGTTCCAGTTCCTCTCTGTCAATGGTCATGGAGGTAGGGCAATAAGTTGTAATTCCATGGGCATATTCATAGGCAAGTATTTTCTCCAGGCCTTCCATATTCCCGTCTGAAAAATCATGTCCCACCGCCCCATGGCTGTGTATGTCGATCAGGCCAGGAAGAACCAGCAGGCCCGAGGCATCTATCTCCGAACGGTCTGTCACCTGCCCGATATTTTCCACAATGATTCCGTTTTCTATAAACAAGTCTTTTCTGGCAAAGTTTTTATCTTCCTGATAGACAGTACCATTTTTAATGATCACAGTCGTTTTGTTCCTACATTCACATTAGAAATCTTAATTTCTACAACAAACACGCAGCCAACATAAGCTGACTTACTTAATGTCGATAATATAATGTCTTTGCAATTATCAGTAGATTAATTATAAATCACCTGTTCCCTGTATCCCTTTTCACGAATCAGACTCAGTGCCGCCTCATCCGCTATTACTACCGTATCCGGATGCAGCTGCAGCACAGAGGCAGGCACGCCGGGTACCACAGGTCCGAAACAGGAATCATAAAGTGCCTGTGCCTTTGCCTCACCGGATGCCAGAAGCAGAATCTTTTTTGCCGACATAATATTTCCGATACCCATCGTCAGAGCATGGGTGGGAACTTCCTCTATGGAAGCAAAGAATCTGGAATTGCTCTCCTTCGTCTCCTCTGTCAGCTTCACCACATGAGTCCCCTTCTCGAATACATCACAGGGCTCGTTAAAGCCGATATGTCCGTTTCCTCCGATACCAAGGAGCTGTAAATCGATCCCTCCCAGATCCCGGATAAGCTGATTATAACGCCGGCATTCCTCGTCCGCGTCCTCTGCCAGACCATCTGGTACATTGGTCCTTTCCTTATCAATATTTACATGATCAAACAGGTTATCATTCATAAAATACCGATAACTCTGATCATGTTCACCGGATAATCCCTTATATTCATCCAGATTCACGCTGGACGCCCTGGAAAAGTCCAGATCCCCTTTCTCATACCATTCCACCAGCTGCTTATATGCCCCCACCGGAGTGGATCCCGTAGCCAGACCCAATACGGATTCCGGTTTCAGAATCAGCTGAGCAGAAATCATGTTTGCCGCCTTACGACTCATTTCGTCATAATTTTTTACCGCATAAATTACCATAATTAATACCTGTTCCTTTCTTGTAATATAATTTTGATAATAGAATCTGTACTTGATTCTATTATATAATTTTATTATCTTTTTTATGGTGTCCTGACATATACTTTCAGACAAACCATCTGTCTTATATACAAGATCAAATAATTATCATTGAAATTATGAATGTACATCCCGCAGAATTTTCAGCAGGGTGTCCGCCAGCCCCACATTGTAACCTGCGCTGCTGTAGAGACATTTTTTCTCACGATTCAGAACCAGAGCAAGAGGCAGCTTCCCTTTTACTTCTCCAACCTGTTTTGCAAGAATTTCCGCATTATTCTCGGAGCCATCCAACAGAAGGTGAATTTCCGGCAATGCCTTTATTGTTCGTTGAACTGTGGCATTATCCAAATCTTTCTGATTTTTCAGGATCACATATACCGAATTTTTTAAATTTGCATATTCCCTTCTCTTATCATAAAGTTCGTTTAGAATGTGTTCTGTTGGTTCTCTGCCCGCTTCAATCCAAAGGAAAAGTGCATTTTCCTCCTTAAGCATTTCAGACAGCCCTCTGTCTTTTCCCTGTAATGTCTTTAATGTAAAGTCTTTTACCGGAATTTCCGCTGTTCCGCCTTCTTTCCGCACTTTTCCGAAAGAAAGCGTTATTTTCCTGCTCCGGGCTTCTTTCAGGGAAAATATTGTCAATTTTACAACCTGATCTCCGGTACTTAGTCTGTCGGATGTAATCAGCCGGTAAATTCCCGGTTTTAATATTAATTCCAGTTCTCCATCCTTTATCCTGTCTGATTTCCGATGAGGCCACAGACGATTGAAACCGCATTCTTCAAATCTTTCCAGAGAATAGTGTTCCCAGTCGGACAGCTTCGGATGATGCTTCGTTGTATCATCTTCACATAATATAAGTCTGCACTTTTTTCCCCCTGTATCTGGTTCCTGACTGTTTACGACATCTTTTCTGTTTTTCGTATCCTCCGCTGTTGTAAAATTTTCTCCGTCATAATACTCCACAGTACCGTCAAAGGGATTTAATCTGGCCGGAATTCCCAGGCTGCGATAGAGATTGACACACAGCACTTTCTTCGAATGTCTGCTGCCGATTCCTCCCTTCAGACAATTCAGGGAGGAGGTAATCAGGTCCTCATATTCCTCCTCCGGCAGGGACAAGATTTCTTCCTCCACCATTTTCCACAGAATCCCGGGATGTTTCCCCACCGCCTCCCTCGCATCTTCGCTCAGATACTCTGAAAGCCCTGTCCGACAGGGTCTGAGCATTTCATCTGAAACCCGCGGAGATAAAAGAAACGGGTAAAAAATATCTTCCGGCAGTCCTTCTGCAAACGGAAAGGCACTTATGCAACAATCCGTCAGTACATCTGCATCTATATCCCAATAATCCTTCTCTCTCAGCGTATTCAGAACTTTCAGCTTCCATTCATATCCGCCTGCCTTTTTCCAGTCCGACGGCAGAAATTCTCCCCCATCCCACTCCAGAAAACGTACGATTTCATTTATGTTGCCTCTGGCCAGCCGCAGAATTTCCTCCACCCGTATTTTGTTCCGGTCTGTAAAATGTATTAAAACATCGGAGGCTTTCGCCAAATGGTAAAAATCCTTTTCTTTCTGATTGCGATGTCCCATCATTCTTTCCAGCCGCCGATTTCCCGAGTCTGTTTCACTCTCCATCGACTCATATTCATGAAGTTCTCCTGACTGTACATTTTCAGAGTTCAGATACTCATTGGGCTCTTCTCTGTCCTGAGAAAAAATATGGTATCCTGCCTGTGGCGCATGGAAGATCAGCTCCCTCTGTTCTTCCTGCTGTTCCGGAACGGAATGCATTACCACAATGAATTCCGCTTCCTTTTTATCTTCCATACCATGTAAATGAATCAGTTTTTCACCGTACAGCCATACTTTGCCGGTATCCGTTTTTCTGCCGACTGCCGCGCTTACCTGCAAATCACCGTAACCTGTGATTAATCTGGCGACACCGTAATTTTCCGGATTACATCCTGTCCATACCTCTGCTATTGTGCCGAATGTTCCCTGATTCAGTACCTGAAATTCTATTTTTACTCCGGGAAGCAGATTTTCCTGCTCGTCCACCGTTTTCACTGACAGCGATACTGTGCGGGCATATCGGGACAAATGATTCAGAACTCTGATTCCTCCTTTTTTCCCCACCTGTTCTTCCTGGGGATCAATTCTGTCAAACCATCTGGAATGAACCATCATTGCTCTGGAGGAAGCCTCCAGAAACCATCCGGTATTCAGGCACATTTCCGGTTCACAGGCCCCCAGGAAATACCATTGTCCCTCACACCACACCTCCACCCATGCGTGATTGTCATCACAGTGAGACCATAACGGCGCATATACCTGCCGGGCGGGAATCCCCATGCTGCGCAGAGCCGTTACTGTCAATGTGGATTCTTCTCCGCAGCGTCCTATGACGGCGTTATACATGGTACAGGGATTCTGTGTACGGTTATCCGTGGATCGATATGTGGCCTCTCCGGCACACCAGTAATTGATATCCACAGCCGCATTGTAAAGAGAATCCGTACGGACAGACCCCGTCTCCTGAATCCGGTCATGGAAAAATTTTCTGGTCTCTGTAATGTCTTCATTATTAATTCTATAGTGCAGAACATAATTGGCAAAAATGTGTTCCGGTATACGGTCCGCAAAGGGACCCTCCTGCCATAAATACACACCATGCTTCGCATAGTCCAGAAAAAGCGCCGCCGGATAATCCAGCATATCGCTGACAGGCATGACACTGTACAGAAAAGTGAAAGCCTGTCTTTCCTCTTCCGTACAGTCCGCCATGACTTTCTGAATCTCCGTTTTCTTCTCCTGAAGGAAATTTTCTGTCCTGCCAGACAGCATTTTCGATTTGCTGATTCTTCCGTGGATACTTATCTCCGGCAATTCTATCCGCCGTCTGAATTCTGTTCTGATTTCGTCATAGTAATTTGCAGAGAACACTTTTTCCACCTTTCTCAGAAAATCAGCATATCCGTGAAAATACGCTTACTTATTGTTACCGATTCGAATTCCGAATGAGAATGTAAATTCATTCTCCAGGAAACGATATTGCTCTTCCGGTTCCGGTCCGCAGCTGTTGGAACCGATACCGTCCTGTCTGTAGTCAATGCATAAAACTGTATGTCCGCATGGTACAATCTCATAGTTATGTGCTTTCTCCGTAAGTTCTTCCTGCGTATAACGGGAAGCATTGAAGGAGAAAGGTGTCCTGGAAGCCACGGAAATTCTCTCTCTGTCTCCTGCTGCCTCCACATAACTTACGTCCCAGTGACTGCCGTTCTCCTGAGGATAAATATAATCCTCGAACAGAGAATCCACAGTCTCTTCAAATTTTCCATGCCAGGAAGCCCGACACTTGTCCACATAACTTTCCACCGGACCCAATCCATAATATTCTACCTGTCTCATTTCCGCGGGCAGCATCAGACGGACACCAAATCTGGGCAAACGGGGGAATGCCGGGTTTTTCTTTACTTTCAGAGACACATCCAGACTTCCATCCTCCCACACACGCCAGACCGCATGAATGTCCATAATACGCTGTCTGTATATTGCCAGAAGAGACAGATTGCTGTCAATCTCCACAAACTGCTTTTCTTTTTCTGTCTGCAGAACATATTCTGTGTGATAACTTCTTGTGACAGGTCTGTCATAATCTGTCTCTTTCCAGATATTGCGGATATTCCTGTCATTATCCGTCGGTGCGCGCCATATGTTGTACTGCATGGAATGCTCCAGAATCCTTTGATTATCATTAACCATTTCCGCAAACAGCCCGGTAAACTTATCATAAACATAACGGAAATTGTCTGCCACTATTGTCAGGTAATGATCATCTTCCTCCACCGCAAGTTTTCTGTTCACATTCCCGGACAGAAAAGGCTTATCCAGAATTTCCGCCGCTTTCCTGTTTTGGCTGTCAGAAGAGGAAAGCTCTATTTCATCAAAACCAAGCTCCCAGTTCTTAGGAAGGACGCCATTCTCCTCTTTCAGCATCCAGTTAAGCTTCAGATAGCATTTCCCATACTTTGCGGCAGGAAGATTCAGTGTGATTTCTCCTTCCTCATGAGGAGCAATGTTCAGAAGATTCTCATCTTCCACAGCTCCGGATGCAATCATCTCACCGTCACAGCTTACTTCCCAGTGAATAGTACAATAGTCCTTCAGATTGACAAAATCCATATAATTATGAATTTTAACAGTTCCCCGAGCTTCATCAAAGGAGACTGCTCTGGCCGGGCGGTGGACATTTTTGAACTCCTTCAGACCTGTATGAGGCCTGCGGTCCGGATACACCAGTCCGTCCATACAGAAATTACCGTCATGAGGATATTCTCCGTGATCTCCACCATAATAATAAATCTTTTTTCCCTCCGCGGTATAACCTTTATCGATGGCATGATCGCACCATTCCCAGACCATACCGCCACAGAAGCCGTCATACTGCTGCATCACCTGAAAATAATCTTCCAGATTTCCAGGTCCGTTACCCATGGCATGGCTGTATTCACACAGGAAGAAAGGCCGTTTTGAGGTCACATCATAACGATGATCACTGTCTTCCGTTTCTAACTGCGCAAAGTGCTCATGAATTCTGTCTATTCCATGATACATTCCGCTGAAGAGATCCACACAGGAATAGTCGGTAACTCTTTCATCAGGTACATTATAAGCATTTTCATAGTGAGTGACTCTGGTATCATCATAGGATTTAGTCCATTTCAGAGCCTCTTCAAAAGTACAGCCATATGCACACTCATTCCCCATGGACCAGCCAAATATACAGGGCCTGTTCTTGTCACGAATCACACACTTCTGCGTTCTGTCCACCGTAGCCTGAATGAAATCAGGATTATCCGCAATCCATACATTGGATCCCCTGTCTTTCTGTTCATAGGCAGAACCGGTTCCGTGACTTTCATTATCTGCTTCATCCAGCACATAGAAACCATATCTGTCACAAAGCTGATAAAATTGTGGCGCATTGGGATAATGACTGGTACGGATAGCATTTACATTGTGCTCCTTCATCAGCTGCAGATCCCGATGCATTTGTGCAAGGCTGATGGTAAATCCGGTGACAGGGTCACTGTCATGACGATTAACTCCATGAAATTTAACCTTTTCTCCGTTAAAATATAAAATTCCCTTCCGAATACAGACCTCTCTCAGACCAAGCTGCTCCGTGATTACCTCCTGTTCCGTCTCCATAACCAATGTATAGAGATAGGGAGTCTCCGCACTCCACAGTCTGATATTCTCTAAAGATAAAGCAATACTGCTGCCACCTTCTGCTTCGCCGACTTTATTTCCATCCGCATCTTCTATAAATACATGTACGGGTATTTCATGATTCAGGAAGGAAAATGTAATCTCTACTTCCGCCTGGGACTTTTCCAGGTTCAAATGGGTTTTCACAAAATAGTCATAGATACATTCCTCAGGTCTTCTAAGCAGATATACATCCCTGAATATGCCGCTCATTCGGAACTTATCCTGATCCTCCAGATAGCTTCCGTCGCACCATTTTAAGACCAGAACAGCCAGCAGGTTTTCTCCCTCCCTCAAAGCAGAAGTTATATCGAATTCCGCCGTGGCATGAGACACCTGGCTGTAGCCTGTGTACTTTCCGTTTACCCACACATAAAAACAGGAATCCACTCCCTCAAAATTCAGAAAAGTCTTCGGTGCGTTCTCATCCTTATGCCAGGTAAAATATCGTCTGTAAGCACCGCATGGATTCTCATAGGGCACATAGGGAGGATCCAGAGGAAAGGGATAATTTACATTTGTGTATTGATGTCTGTCATATCCCTGGGTCTGCCATACGGAGGGTACCGGAATTTTATTCCAGTCAGGTCCGGGTATACTCTCCTCCCGATAAAATTCTTCCCTGAGATCATATATGCTGTCATAGTAGCAAAAATCCCACTCTCCGTTCAATGAGATAAAACGTTCCGAATGCTCTCTATGTTCGGTAAGGTCATTCTGTCTTTTGTCGGAAGGAATATAATATGCCCGATCCGGCATTGTATTTTCATGTAATACCTTAAGATTCTCAAAATGTTTTGGTACAATCATTTCTACCACACCTCTCTTTTTCCGCGAATTGTTAGCTGATATTCTGTTTTTTGTCTTTGAAAAAGCCTCCTTCTTTTTCTTTTCTGCTTATATAAAGTCACATAAAGCTGCCGCATCTCTGCGGCAGCTTTTTCCTTTTATTAACAGATCCTGGTTCCCTCCGGTATGATATCATCTACAAACACCACCTGACAGCCGCACGCATTATTGGTTCCGGCCAGCAGCATTCCCTCGCTCTTCACACCCACAAAACGGGTAGGCTGCAGATTTGCCACCACAATGATTTTCCGGCCAATCAATTCTTCCGGCTTATAATACTGCCTGATACTGGATACAATGACTCTTTCCTTTATACCATCAAATAAAGTAATCTTATAACAGCTGTGTGACTTCCTGATTTCCGCACATTTTAATACTTTGCATACCCGCAGATCAACGGCTTTGAATTCATCTATATTGATTTCTTCCCCCACAGGAGCCACCTCGTCCGGTTCTCCATACTCTACCGCAGGCTTTTCTTCTTCCTGTACTTCCTCCGGAGCAGTCAGCACTTTCGTTTCTTCCTCTGTAATCGGTGTGGAGAAATCCAACAGGGACAGAAATCTTTCTTTTTCAATTGCATACAGGAACAGATAAAGCCTGGGCCCTTTCTCCTTATTCAAAAGCAATTTATATACATCCTTAAAGAAGGTTCCCTGCAACGCTTTCAGATTTTCCACATCGTAACCGTAGATTCGTTTCGGAATCTCGTACAATTCCTTGTTCAGATCATCCAGTGTATATTCACTTCCCGAGAGATATTCATACAGCATTTTAACAGCGGCCTTTTCTTTTTCGTCCAGCTCGTTATATACAGGCCAGTTTCTCACAGGACAAAGCTTATTTACATTCTCAGGAGCACAATTCTCCAGCCAGTATTTTGCCAGTCCCAGACGTTCTTTGAAATCCTCGTACTTGTACGGAGTTCCGATTTTCTCAAAAACCGTCTCCAGCATATCCGGATTGAAATCCACAATGGAACCAAGCTGCACCAGATGTCCCATGGGCACTGTCCGTATTTTCTCATCGAACATCAGACAGCTGTTCATTATATCCTTTATATATTCATCCGCAGAACCGTCCAGATAACTGTTGTACTGCTTGTCAAATTCAAAATACTGCCTCAGAATTCCATCGTCAAAGCAGAAGTCAAAAGCTTTGTTTGGCTCTGATCTGGCATAGAGCCACAGAATTACTTCCGGCTGATAGATGCTCAGCAGCGTGGCCGGAGTCAGATTTAAGCCTGAAGAACCTGACATTTTCCCGGTGGAACCTTTGATACCGATAAATTCATATCCCTGGAAAACAGGGGCATCATAGTCAAAAATCTTTTTGGCGATTACTTTACTTGTATCATAGCTCCCACCCGGACTTGCATGATCCTTTCCGCCCGGTTCGAAATCTACCTGTTCATATTTCCATCGCATTGGCCAGTCAATCTTCCAGGCCAGCTTACAGTTATAATCTTTTGTAAAATCATGTTCTCCTTCATAACCACATTTGCAGATATATTTTGCTTTAGTGCAGTCCTCGGACAGACTGAGAATCTTCGTGGTATCCCTGTGGCATTCCGGGCAATAGATACTTACCGGGTAATAAGCCTCCCTTTCTCCTTCCTGCGCGTCCTGAGTGCGGAAACTGTCCAGAATATCGAAGATTTCACCTCTTTTACGCAGAGATTCAATCACATAATCTTTATATTTTCCGCTCTTGTTCATTTGAGCCTGATATCTGTATTCCATTTTTATACCGAATTTTTTAATGGAAGCCTCAAATTCTTTCTCAAAATATTCCGCATAGGACTTTTCTTCCGTATCAAAAGGATTCGGCGTATCCGCATAGGAAACTCCGATATATTTTTCCATATCATCTCTTACTTTAGCCACATTTACAGGAATTTTCCGAACTCTGTCATATTCGTCCCAGGAGAACAGAAGCTTTGCTTTCTTTCCTTTTCTCTCCAATGCCTTCGCCACAAAAAGACTTGTGGCAATATCTCTGAAATTACCGATATGAACGGAACCGGAAGGGCTGATTCCGGCGGCACATACATATTCTTCCTTATCTGGATTTCTGCTGATTATTTTATCCGCAATCTTGTCTGACCAATGCATTTATAATCCTGTCCTTTCTGTAACCTGCAGCCGTTTCAGACCGCTTTTTTCCCTGAATTCTTCCAATGCAGAATCATTATACAGTAGGTTTATCTTAAAGTCAATCATTCCGTTACATTGCCCTTGCAATCATCTATTTATATGTTGTACAATGCTAATAACATGTAACAGTTCAGACAGGACATTGAACTGCTAGAATAATACTTAAATAAAACGGAGTAAGATTCATATGGAAAAAATGAAAATGGAATCACCGGACATTTTTCATCAAAATATAGAGAAGCTTGAGGAGCTGTTTCCCGGATGTGTCACAGAGGGTGTTGGAAAAGATGGTCATCTGCGAAAAACTGTCAATTTTGAATATCTCAGAAATCTTTTTTCAGAAGAATTATCAGAAGAAAATGAAGTCTATGAATTTACCTGGGCAGGAAAAAAAGCCTCAATAGCAGAGGCCTGTAAACCTGTGCGCAAAACACTTCGTCCATGTCCGGAAGAAAGCGTAAACTGGGATACCACTGAAAATATTTATATAGAGGGGGATAATCTGGATGTATTAAAGCTGTTACAGGAAAGTTACCTTGAAAAAGTAAAGATGATTTATATCGATCCTCCTTATAATACCGGAAATGATTTTATTTACCGGGATAATTTCGTTCGAAGTACGAATGAATATAAGGAAGAAACCGGAAAGTTTGACGAACAGAATAATTCTCTCTTTAAAAATACCGATTACAACGGACGATTTCATTCCGACTGGTGCAGCATGATTTATCCACGGCTGATGCTGGCAAGAAATCTTCTGACCAGAGATGGAGTTATCTTCATCAGTATTGATGATCATGAAGTGAAAACTCTGCGCTTTATCTGTGATGAAATATTCGGAGAAAATAATTTCATTGCTCAGATTGTATGGGAAAAGGTTCACACACGTAAAAATTCCGCCATCAATTTTTCAGGTTCACATGAATATATTTTATGTTATGCCAAAAAGAAAAGAAATTATGCGGGAGAAGAGGACGGTTTCCGACTTCATCTTCTGCCGCGGGACAATACCGACGCTTATACCAATCCTGACAATGATCCGAAAGGTCCATGGAAGGCAGATCCAATAACCGCTCATAATTATTACAGCGCGGACTATCAGATTATCAAACCTGACGGCACAGTGATCACCAGACCCAAAGACAGATACTGGGCTTTTAGCGAAGAGACATGGAACAGACTTGTGAGTGAAAATGCCGTAGTCTGGGGAAACGGTGATTCCATTCCTATGATGAAAAGATATCTCTGCGATGTAAATGACGGACTTGTTCCAACTACTTTATTTACCAGGAAATTTGCCGGTGATACTTCCACTGCAAAAAAGAATATGGATTCTCTGTTCGAGTCCAACGGTTTATTTGATTATACGAAACCTGTGAAGCTTTTATACAGATTACTGCAGATTTCCACCGATGAAAATGATATTGTAATGGATTTCTTTTCCGGTTCCGGCACAATGGCTCAGGCAGTTATGGAATATAATCTGAAAAGTAAGGGTCATAGAAAATTTATACTGGTTCAGATTCCGGAAGAACCTTCTGAAAATTCCACAGCTTTTCAGTCAGGATACAAATCCATCTGTGAACTGGGAAAAGAAAGGATTCGTCGTGCCGGAATGAAACTGAAAGAGGAACTGTCTGATTCCAATCAAAATCTTGATATCGGGTTTCGCGTATTTAAGCTGGATGAAAGCAATATGACAGATATTTATTACAGTACGGATGAATATAATCAGGGACTTCTCCCCCTCATGGAATCAAATATTAAAGCGGACAGAAATGATCTTGATCTGATGTTTGGCTGTCTTTTGGAATGGGGATTGCCTCTTTCCATGCCTTTCCGCAGTGAAATATTGGAAAATTTCCATATTCTTATTTACAATAACGGAAATCTGATTGCCTGTTTTGAGGAAGAGATACCTGAAACAGTTATTACAAAAATTGCCGAATACAGACCTGACAGAGTAGTATTTCGAGATGCAGGATTTTCTGCAAGCCCCATAAAAATAAATATAAATGAAATTTTCAGAATAATTTCACCTGAAACAAAAATAAAAATAATTTGAATGAATTCCACCAAATTTCACAAAAAAACATGGACTTTAATTATCATTTTGTGATATGATGATTAAAATATAAACGAAAGGTAAAATAAAATGATTTCTGATAAATTATACTCCATGGCATTCAAATTCAAAAAGAAAAAAGTCTGGGATATGATTTTGAATGTCCATGTTTTTGCAGTAAAATTGTCCGATGGGAATACCGGTTATATTAATATTACCAATTCCATAAGCGGACAGGGTTGTCTTAGCCTTTACATGGGAGATAAAGGTTTTAACTGTCTCCGCACAATAACGGAGATGGACAAATTATTGTCAGTTCCTTTTTCTCCCTTTAAATTTCAGGAAGCACTTATTCAGCAGGAATGTTTAAAATGTTTGTTTGTCGAAAAAAATCAACTTACAGAAGAAGAACAGAATGAAATTACAAATTATACCTCTTCTCATGACATTCGTCTTCCCGGAAAAAATGCCTATCCTCAATTTATCAAATACACCACCAATTGTATACCGGTGATATCTCTGAACGAACAGGAACAGGAATATCTTTGCGAAGCTTTTTCCGCATCCGTGGCTCTTCTGGATCTTTTGAATGGAAAAATGACTTACACATTCGATATAACGAAAATTTATGATGAATCAGATACTATTCTTTCTCTGGAATTACAGAAAGGAAAATATGTCACAGGAAAAGTGCCCACACCAAAAAGATCTCCAATGCAGTATCCTTTTCCAAAGGCCTCCAATGATGTGGCTGTTGCCAGATTAAAAAAACAGAACAAAGTAGGCATATGGGAATGTGAAATTATTCGTTTTCCTCAGCCTGTTCAAAATACTCCGGACGAAGTTCCGAATTATCCTGTTGTTTTAATTGCAATAGAAAACACTACCGATTATTTTCTATCCATATCACCTGTATCTTATTATGAAGAAAATCCTGAAAAACTGATTGATAATTTTATGACTGCTTTTCTGGAACATGGTTTTTATCCAAAAGAAATCAAAGTTCGGGATGATCGCACTTATGCTTTTGCCGAAGACATCTGTAAAAAGCTGAAAATACCTCTTACTATGGAGAAGGAACTTAAAGTTCTGGATGAAGCTGAGCTTACCTTCTGGGATCATTTTGGCATTGCGGAAAAAGAATATCAAAAGGATAAAATAACACCTATTACTGTTAAACAATCTTACATAATCAGTGTTTCTATTTATTCCGGATGTTATCGACACATCCGTATATCAGGAAACAGTAAATTATCTGATCTTCATACTTCTATTCTGAATGCCTTTGAATTGAAGGAGGAGGATCATGAACATGGCTTTTTCATGGACAATAAAATATGGAGTAACGAAGACTGTTATCTGGCAAACCCTCCATATCCGGAATTTGCTTCCACCTATGATTCCAGATTAAGTCAGATAGGCTTATATAAGGGAAAACAGTTTAAATACCTGTTTGATTTCAGATACGCATGGAAATTTCAGTGTAAAGTACTGCAGATTATAGAAGCTGACACAAAAGATCCTGTTACAGTCAAAGCAAAAGGGGATGCCCCAAAGCAGCCTACAAAAGTCTGAATTATTCTACATGAGAAGAGGCTGTCCAACGACAGCCCCTTCTCATTATTACGATTCTTTTTCATCCGCTTTTTCTTCTATCTCTTCCATTGCATCTTCCGGGTTGTCAAATTCCTGTTCACCGTCGGATACTTTCTCTCTGACTTTGGCTATCTTTGCTATCTTTACGCCTTCCTCCATATCAATCATTTTCACGCCGGAAGTTACTCTGCCCAAAGTGGAAATATCCTGCATTCTCAGCTGAATAATAATTCCTTCCGTACTGATCATCATGATTTCATTTTCATCGGTAACAGCCTTGACGCCTACCACATTTCCCGTTTTCTCCGTGACCTTATAACACTTTATTCCTTTTCCTCCACGGTTCTGAACATTAAACTCATTCAGATAGGTACGTTTTCCCAATCCGTTTTCAGATACAATCAGCAGTGAATCTCCCTGACTCTGAAGCTGCATACCTATAATTTCATCCTCGTCAGACAGATTCATTCCAATTACGCCCATGGAACTTCTGCCTGTGGAACGTACATCCGTCTCCTTAAATCGTATACAGATTCCCTGTCCGGTTACCAGGAAAATCTCGCTGTCCTTATCCGTAACCTTTACTTCTATCAGTTCATCGTCACTTCGAAGATTAATTGCCGTCAAACCCTTTTTCCGGATATTGGAAAATTCCATCATGGAAGTTTTTTTCACAATTCCCTTTTTTGTTACCATGAAAAGATTCTTTTCACTGTCATATTCCTTAATGGGAATCATGGCCGTAATTTTTTCTTCCGGAGCAAGCTGCAGAAGGTTTACAATTGCCGTTCCTCTTGCAGTTCTTCCGGCTTCCGGAATCTCATATGCCTTCAGACGATAAACTCGTCCGAGACTTGTAAAGAAATTCAGATAATGATGCGT
>JAAWLQ010000056.1 GCA_022797995.1 Lachnospiraceae bacterium | reverse complement strand
TGCCCTATGCCTTTGTGGACTCCATCGCAAGGATGATTCCGGGAGAGCTGAATATCACCATTGACAAGGCGCTGGAGAAGAATCCGGAGCTTCATAAGCTCTATGAGGAAGACGAGCAGGTACGCCATCTGATTGACATGTGTAAACGGCTGGAGGGACTGCCCAGGCATACTTCCATGCATGCGGCGGGGGTGGTCATCTGCCCCGAGGCCGCGGACGAGTATGTGCCGCTTTCAAGAGGAAGCGACGGTTCCATCACCACACAGTTTACCATGACCACGCTGGAAGAGCTGGGCCTGCTGAAAATGGATTTCCTGGGACTTCGAACGCTCACGGTGATTCATGACGCGGTGGAATTCGTGAAGGAAACCACAGGAAAAGAGATTGATATAGACAATATTGACTTTAATGACCAGCAGGTTCTGGCGGCTATCGGCACCGGGAGAAACGACGGGGTATTCCAGCTGGAAAGTGCGGGCATGCGGAATTTCATGAAGGAGCTGAAGCCCCAGAATCTGGAGGATATCATTGCCGGGATTTCCCTGTACCGGCCGGGACCCATGGACTTCATTCCCAAATACATCAAGGGGAAGAACAACCATGCGGATGTGGTCTATTCCTGTCCGCAGCTGGAGCCTATCCTTGCGCCAACTTACGGCTGTATCGTGTATCAGGAGCAGGTGATGCAGATTGTCCGCGACTTGGGCGGATACACTCTGGGGCGCAGCGATCTGGTGCGCCGTGCCATGAGCAAGAAGAAGCAGTCTGTCATGGAGAAGGAGCGGGCGAATTTTATCTATGGAAACGAGGAGGAGGGGGTGCCGGGCTGTGTGTCCAGGGGCATCGGCGAGAAGGTCGCCAGCGGAATCTTCGATGATATGACGGATTTCGCAAAATATGCTTTCAACAAATCCCATGCGGCCTGCTATGCCGTGGTGGCTTATCAGACGGCCTGGCTGAAATACTATTATCCTGTGGAGTTCATGGCGGCGCTGATGACATCCGTCATTGACAATACGAAAAAGGTGTCGGAATATATCCTGACCTGCCGGAATATGGGGATTGAGCTGCTGCCCCCGGATATCAACCAGGGGCAGAGAGGGTTTTCCGTCAACAACGGCAGTATTCGATATGCCCTGACTGCCATCAAGGGGGTGGGCCGGCCGGCCATTGACAGCATTGTAAAAGAGCGCAGGGAGCGGGGGCTTTTCACGAATCTGAAAGATTTCATCAGCCGTGCGGCGGATAAGGATGTGAACAAGCGCGCCATGGAGAACTTTATCAAAGCGGGGGCACTGGATGGCCTTGGCGGCACAAGGAAGCAGTTCATGAGTGTCTATGTGCAGATGATGGACCAAATGGCGAAGAATAAGAAGAATAATCTGGCGGGACAGATTTCCCTCTTTGATATTGCGGATGATTCTCAGAAGGAAGAATTCGACATTCGCCTTCCTGACGTGGGGGAATATCCGAAGGAAATGATCCTTTCCTTTGAAAAGGAAGTGCTGGGCATTTATCTCAGCGGCCATCCCCTGGAAGCCGACCAGGAGCTGTGGCGGCGTTATATTACCCATACCACCAATGATTTTGCGCTGGACGAAGAAACCGGAAGCGCGAGGGTGGCGGACCAGACAAAGGTGACAGTGGGAGGCATGATTGCGGACAAGACCATCAAATATACGAGAAACGACAAGGTGATGGCTTTTCTGAATCTGGAGGACCTGGTGGGCAATGTGGAGGTTGTGGTATTCCCCAGGGATTATGAGCAGTACAGCGCCATGCTGATGGAGGATGCCAGAATCTTCATCAGAGGGCGGGCCAACGCGGAGGAGGACAAGGACGGGAAAGTAGTCTGTGAGCAGATTGTCAGCTTCGAGGAGGCGGCCCAGGCGAAAGGCGGTCCCATTTTCCGGAATCGGTCGGGGAAGGGATATGGCAACGGCGGGTATGGAGGCGGCGGTTACGGCGGCGGAAGCAGGGGAAGCGGCTACGGAGGGACAGACGCCGGCGAATATGGTTCCGGCGGGAACTCGGGAGTCGGAGGCCATGGAGGCAACGGCGCCGGCGGGTATGGTACCGGCGGGAATCCGGGAGCCGGAGGTTATGGAGAGAACGGTACCAGCGGGTATGACTCCCACAGAAATTCGGGCGTTGGAAGGTATAGAGAGAACGGCGCCGGCGGAAACGGATACAGAGGAAACGCAGGCAGCGGGGATTCCGCGAACGGGCCGGACAATGGTAAGAAGGAGACGAAAAAGGTTCCGGAGGGCGTGTGGATTCAGTTCCCCGACGCGGACAGCTATTTCTCCAGAGAGACGGAGCTGCTTTCCGCCATCGCGGATTCCGACGGGGACGACGATGTGGTGATCTTTTTAAAGGATACAAAGGCGTACAAGCTTCTGCCTCCCAATCGGCGGGTGCAGGCCGGAAAAGAACTGCGGCAGAAATTGGGAGGAATGTTTGGCGCTGAAAATGTAAAAATTATAAAAAATACGTCTGCAGGCTGATAAATATCTGATGATGCTATTGAAAACCGTCACGAAATGGATTAAAATGGATAAGCGAAAAAGTTGCGAGGAGGATTGAAGCATGTCTGATAAATTAAAAACAATCGCGGTTCTGACCAGCGGCGGAGATGCGCCGGGAATGAATGCCGCCATCCGCGCGGTGGTTCGTACGGCCATTTACAGAGGTCTGAAGGTCAAGGGTATCAAAAAGGGTTATAACGGCCTGTTGAATGAAGATATTATAGATATGGAGCCCCGTCATGTGTCCGATATCATTCAGAAGGGCGGAACTGTTCTGGGAACGGCCAGATGCCTGGAATTCAAGAAACCGGAATATCAGAAAAAGGCTGCCGATATCTGCAGAAAGCATGGAATAGACGGTATTGTGGTAATCGGGGGAGACGGTTCCTACCGGGGGGCCCAGGCTCTTTCCAGGCAGGGGATTAATGCCGTGGGCATTCCCGGGACCATTGACCTGGATATTGCATGTACGGAATATACCATAGGATTTGACACGGCGGTGAATACTGCGATGCAGGCCATCGACAAGGTAAAGGATACTTCATCCTCTCATGAGCGGTGCAGTATTATCGAGGTAATGGGCCGTCATGCCGGCTATATTGCGCTCTGGTGCGGTATTGCCAACGGCGCCGAGGATATTCTGCTTCCTGAGAATTATGATTACAATGAGCAGGAAATTGTGAATCATATTATTGAGAGCCGCAAGAGGGGCAAGATCCATCATCTGATTATCAATGCGGAAGGCATCGGCCATTCCACCTCCATGGCAAAAAGAATTGAAGCAGCCACAGGAGTGGAGACCAGAGCCACGATTCTGGGTTATATGCAGCGCGGAGGCAGCCCAACGGCCACAGACCGCTATTATGCTTCCATTATGGGAGCCAGGGCGGTGGATATCATGCTGGAAGGCAAGACGAACCGCGTTGTGGGGTATCGGTACGGTGAATTTACTGACTTCGGCATAGAGGAAGCGTTGATGATGCAGAAGGACATTGACAGATATCAGTATGAAGTGGCAAGGATGCTGACGATTTGAGTATCATATGGAAAGGCGACGGACGGCTGTTCCCAGGGGAATGACCGTCCTTGTTTTAGGGAATAATTTTCGGGGGAAGCAATATGATTACAAGTAATTCCAATGCAAGAATCCGGCAGCTGGCATTATGGCAGACGAAGGCGAAGGAGAGGCGTGCCGCAGGTGTTTTCCTGGCGGAGGGATTCAAGATGTTCCTGGAGGCTCCGGAAGAAAAGATCAGGGAGGTCTATCTGTCGGAGGATGTGGTGCAGAAAGTGCAGGAGCATTCTGAAATGCGAGAAAAGCTGAAGAGAACGGGCTTTGAGACTGTGACGCCGGGAGTGTTCCGGAAGATATCCGATACGCTGACTCCACAGGGGATTTTGTGCGTGATAACGAGAATGGAATACAGGCTGGAGGAGCTGCTTGCGGTGCCGAAGCCTGTATTTGTGGTATTGGAAAATCTGCAGGACCCGGGAAATCTGGGCACTGTCATGAGAACGGGCGAAGGCGCTGGGATAACGGGAATCATCATGAACACAGGAACGGTGGATATCTATAATCCGAAGACCATCCGGGCCACCATGGGCTCCGTGTACCGGGTGCCCTTTGTCTATGAAGAAGACCTGTGCGGAACTGTCCGACTGCTGCGGGAGCGGGGGATACGAACCTATGCCGCCCATCTCGGGGGAGAAAAAGCCTATGACCGTTTTTCCTACAGAGAGGGAACTGCCTTTCTCATTGGCAACGAGGGAAGGGGGCTGAGTCCGGAGCTGGCGGCGGAGGCGGATAATTTCCTGAAAATTCCCATGGAAGGCCGGGTGGAATCTCTGAATGCGGCCGTATCCGCCGCGCTTCTGATGTATGAGGCGCATCGTCAGAGACAGTGACTTGACAAATATCTTAACATCTGTTATGATACCTTCGTAACAAATTTAATAACTTTGTAATAACTTTATTAAGAAGTGGCATACTTTTTGCAAAGTATCAGAATTTGTTTATGGAGGTAGAAAAATGAAAAGATGCAGAAAGCTGTACACTGCAGTTTTGGGACTTGCATTATCATCGGTTCTGATTCTGCAGATGGGCATGGATGCACGGGCTGTGGATAATGATTATCTGCAGCAGCTGCGCGGAGGTGTAACCGCCGTGTTGAACCCGGGCTCTTCCAATTCCGCTGACATCATCAGTGCTACTGCCAGGGAGTTGAATCTCAGTCTTGAGGAAGAGAAAGAGGAAGAGCAGGAAACGAAGCTGGTTATGGCCAATGTGTCAAATGCGCTGAATGTGAGAAGCGATGCAAGTGAGACAGCTGAGAAGGTCGGAATGTTATACAAGGACTGTGGAGGCACCATCCTCGATCGAAGGGACGGGTGGACGAAGCTGCAGTCCGGCAATATCATCGGATGGGCTTCTGATGAGTTTCTGCTGTTTGGCGAGGAAGCACTGGCCCTGGCAAACAGTGTGGGCAAGATGGTTGCCACCATCAACACGGAGACGCTTCGAGTGAGGACGGAACCGAACACCGACGCAGGTGTGTATGGTCTGTTGCCCCAGGGAGAAATCGTCGAAGTCCTGGGTCAGGATGAGGACGGATGGGTGTGCGTGGATTATGAAGGCAGCGACGGTTATGTATCCCTGGAGTATGTGGCTCTGGACTTCATCATTGACGCCGGAGAGACCCTGGAAGAAATCAAGATCCGTCAGGCCGAGGAGGAAGAGGCAAAGAGGCACCAGAATTACGGAGCGTATACGACGGATGCGGACACCACATTGCTTCTGGCGGCACTGATTCAGTGCGAGGCAGGTTCGGAGAGCTATGAGGGCAAGGTTGCGGTAGGCGCGGTGGTTATGAATCGTGTGAGAAGCGCCGCATATCCGAATTCCATCCATGGAGTTATTTACGCTTCCGGTCAGTTTACGCCTGCCATGAACGGCAAGGTAAACGCATTGTATGAGTCCGGCAATATCTCTGCAAGCTGTATACAGGCCGCAGAGGAAGCTCTGTCAGGCGTATCCAACGTGGGAGATCTGACACACTTCCGCCGGAATAACGGTCGCGAGGGACTTGTGATCGGAAACCATGTATTCTATTAAAAAGATAAAGAAAGAGTAAGTCCAAAGCGGGCGGCAGAGCGAAAGGTTCTGCCGCCTGTTTTTACATTATAGAAAAGTCCGTCGTCAGATGGACATGGAATCAGAACGGTGTCGCAGACACTTTTGTATGCACAGGCCCGCAAGAGGAAGTCTGCCGCTAAGGCGGCATGCGGGCCGCGCGGCGAGTAGTGGAGAGGGACATTCCCCTACTCGATTGTGCAGGCTGAAAAATAAAAAAGAACTTGCAGAAACAGAACATATGTGCTATTCTGGTATCGAACAAATGTTTTGACTGATACAGCGGAACAAACCGGGAACGGACGGAGGCGGGGAAGATGGAATATATGGTGCGGGAGGGGGAAATGCCTCTGACCGATAAGCTGCAGGTGCTGACGGACGCGGCGAAATACGACGTGGCATGTACATCCAGCGGTGTGGAGAGAAAGGGAGACGGACGGAGCATAGGCAACTGTGTGGCGGCGGGTATCTGTCACAGCTTTTCCGGCGATGGAAGATGTATTTCCCTTCTGAAGATACTTTTGACCAACGAGTGTATATTCGACTGTAAATACTGCCGTAACCGTCATTCCAGTGATATTCCCCGGGCTACCTTTACGCCGGAGGAAATCTGCACGCTGACCATGGAATTCTATCGCAGGAATTATATCGAAGGCCTGTTTCTGAGTTCCGGCATTCTCAGAAGCCCCACCTTTACCATGGAGCTGATTTATCGTACGGTATGGCTGCTGCGGAATCAATATCGTTTCAACGGATATGTCCATGTGAAAGCGATTCCGGGAGCGGATCCGGAGGTGATTGAGAGAACCGGCTATCTGGCTGACAGGATGAGCGTAAATCTGGAGCTTCCCACGGCGGAGGGCCTGCGGACACTGGCGCCAAATAAGCACAGAAAAAATATTCTGACGCCTATGAGGCAGATACAGAATGGAATTCAGGCAAATAAAAATGATCTGATCTTATATCGGAATGCGCCGAAATTTGTGGCAGGAGGCCAGTCTACCCAGATGATTGTAGGCGCCACCCCGGAGAGTGATTATCAGATTATCAATGTGGCGGAGGGACTGTACCGGAAATTTGGTCTGAAGAGAGTCTTCTATTCCGCGTTTGTGAATGTGACCGGGGACAAGAGTCTGCCGGCACTGCCGGGAGGACCGCCTCTTCTGCGTGAGCACAGGCTGTATCAGGCGGACTGGCTGCTGCGCTTTTACGGGTTTCGGGCGGAGGAACTGCTGGATGAGAAGAGGCCTTTCTTCAATGTGATGCTGGACCCGAAGGAGGACTGGGCCGTGCGGCATCTGGGAGACTTTCCGGTGGAAATCAACCGTGCGCCTATGGACAGGCTGCTCCGGGTTCCCGGAATCGGAGTGAAGAGCGCACAGAGGATTGTGGCGGCCAGAAGAAGCGGCAATCTGACATTTCAGGATTTGAAGAAAATCGGGGTAGTGTTGAAAAGAGCGCTTTATTTTATCACCTGCAGCGGAAGAATGATGTATCCTGTGAAGCTGGATGAAGATTATATTGTGCGGAATCTTACAAGCGAGAAAGACCGTGTGCAGTTCGGCAGTGACGGTATGACTTACCGTCAGATGTCTCTGTTTGACGATGAAATGTTCAGCCGTCCTGTCACTGTGACTGAGAAGCAGCAGGTAGCCGTGGGGCAGCTATAAGAAGGGATAACTTTGCGGTTTTGCGAGACAGCAAGGAGGCGAAATGACAGTATACAGATGCGTGGATACGCTGGAAAGTGTGTTTACGGCAATTTACCTGGCATACGAGGAGAAAAGAGATCATGGGGATACGATTCTGAGTCTCACGAACGACCCGATTCTCTTTGCCGAAGATGTGGAGGTACGGCCGGACGAAGAGAAGACACGTAAAGTCATGAATACCCTGAAGAGAAGATTTGGGGAAGAGGACTGCTTACGCCTGTGTATGGCGCTGGCCGCCAATGACACGGAGAAGGCCCAGGCGGTCTACCGCACGGTGGTGGAGGGACTGCGCCGGGGATGCCGTCCCGGACATTTATTTGACAATCTTGCGGACGACAATATCCACAGAGCATTTGCGCTGGCCAGAGGTGTGTCCACAGAGGCGGGACATCAGAAACAGTTCCTGCGTTTTCAGGAACTGGAAAATGGCGTGCTGTATTCCAGAATCGGGCCGAAGAATGACGTAATGGTGTTTTTGATGCCGCATTTTGCGGATCGCCTGTCTATAGAGAATTTTATGATTTATGATGAAAAAAGGAACCTGTTCGGAATCCATCCGGCGGGGAAGGCCTGGTATCTGCTTCGCGGGGAGGAAGCGGACAGGCCCGGGCAGCTGCAATACTCGGCGCAGGAACCTGTCTATCAGGAACTTTTTCGACATTTTTGTCATACTATAACCATAAAAGAGCGGAAAAATGCAAAGCTTCAGAAGGGGATGCTGCCCCTGAGATTTCGGGAATATATGGTGGAATTCCTTTGAAAAATATGTAAGAAAATGCTTTACTTTTTCACTTTTTGGGCTATAATGTAAGCTGTAGGAAGAGATAAATATGTTGAAATGTAGCTGGCGGGCTTCTGTCGGACTGTTACCTGAAATCATGACAGTTCAGACAGGACACGGAACAGTTACGTTGAAATCTACATTTGAGAGGAAGGAACGGAAATGGTTAGAATGATTCATCTGACTCCCAATGAAGTTCAGCGTTTTGTGAATGCAGCTTCCCAGTGTGATTTTGACATCGACATTTCCTATAACAGGTATATTGTTGATGCCAAGTCATTTTTAGGAGTGTATGGGCTGGATCTGCGCAGGCCTTTGAAGGTATCCTATCATGGATATAACAGTGAATTTGAGGAGCTGTTGAAGGAATATGCCGCTGCCGGCTGAAACGGTGCGGGAAAAGGTTTGACAGGCTGAACAGAGCTCCCTGTGTGAGATAGGTCACTATCTCCATGGGGAGTTTTCTTATCATATGGGAAAGTTATAAAGAAATATACCGGATGGGGGCAGGGATGAAAATAGCGAAGATAAGTTCCGGATATGTGGGAGAAGAGAGGGAAATTCACATTTCCGTTCGGGGACTTGTGGAATTTATTCTGCGTCACGGAGATATTGACAATCGGCATCAGGGAGGTTCCGACACTGCCATGCAGGACGGGGGACGGATTCACCGTATGATACAGCGCAGAATGGGGGCGGAGTATCAGGCGGAGGTTCCGCTGAAATATACGTTTTGTGCGGAGAATTATGCTCTGGTTGTGGAAGGAAGAGCGGACGGCATTATTCATAAGGACGGGCGGATTATCATTGACGAGATCAAGGGAACCTACCGGGATCTTGCCGGAATGCGGGAACCGGGCCGGCTGCACATAGCACAGGCGAAATGTTACGCCTTCATGTATGGTCTCTCCCAGGAGGCGGAGGAGATCAGTGTGCGCATAACCTACTGTAATATGACGACGGAGGAGCTGCGCTACTTTTATGAGGATTACTCCATGGAAGAACTGAGCGGGTGGTTCGGAAAGCTGATGGAGGATTATCGAAAGTGGGCCGACTATGTGTGGGAATGGCGGGGGATCAGGCAGGAATCCATTGTGGGACTGAAATTTCCCTATCCCTATCGGGAAGGCCAGAAGGAACTGGCGGCCAATGTCTATAAGACAATATACCATAAGAAGAAGCTTTTTCTGGAGGCTCCCACCGGGGTGGGCAAAACGATTTCCACCCTTTATCCCTCCATTCAGGCCATGGGAAAAGGAATGGGAGAGAAGCTGTTCTATCTGACGGCGAAAACCATCACCAGAACTGTGGCGGATGATACGCTGGGAATTCTCCGGGACAACGGACTCCATCTGAAAAGCATTATTCTCACGGCAAAGGAGAAAATCTGCTTTATGGAGGAGACGGAATGCAATCCGGAATATTGCCCCTATGCGAAAGGGCATTATGACCGCATTAACGATGCTGTCTTTGACCTGCTTGTCTCGGAGGAGAACTTCAGCCGGGAACAGGTGGAAGCGTATGCCGGCCGACACATGGTATGCCCCTTTGAGATGAGTCTGGACATGAGTCTGTTTGCGGATGCCATAATCTGTGACTATAATTATCTGTTTGATCCCCATATATACTTAAAGCGTTTTTTCGGAGACAATTCGGAGGGGAATTACCTTTTCCTGATAGACGAAGCACATAATCTGCTGGAGCGGGGCAGAGAGATGTACAGCGCCGTATTATGGAAAGAAACCTTTATGGAGCTTCGAAGAGAGCTCAAACAGACAATTGTGTCAGAAAGAAAGGAAAGGCAGAAGAAAACAGGGATTGCGGGGCAGCTTGCCCTTGAAATGACATCAGTTATGACGGATGTGTCGGAAGAAGATCCGGGAGAAGAGGGAGGAGATCAAGCGATTGACCAGATCAGTTCTGTCCTGCTGCCGGATGTCTGGGGTAAGGAGAATGTGATTCAGGAAATGTGGCCACAGGCGGGTAAGGAGTCGGAAGGCCGGCCCGCAGAAGATAAGGAGGCTGGAAGGAAAGAAGACAAAGACGCGGAGGGCAGGGAGGCGGACGCAGATGAGGGCAGGGCAGCCGGAAAAGGGGTGAAGAAGCGTCAGGGAAGAAGCGTTCTGGTGCGTCAGGGATATGTGGATAAACTGGCGGACAGGCTGCAGAAATGCAACAGGGAGCTTCTGGCCCTGAAGCGGGAATGCGAGAATTATCGCCTTGTGGATGAGATTGAGGATTTTACAGGGGAACTGATGAGGCTTCAGACCGTACTGGAGGATTATCTCTCCGAACAGGAGGAGACAAAGCTGCCGGTGAGGGACCTGTTGCTGGAATTTTATTTCGAGGTACGGCATTTTCTCACCATATATGATCTGCTGGATGAAAATTATGTCATATATACCCAGCTGGAGGACAGAGGCTTCATGCTGAAGCTCCTGTGTGTGAATCCCCGTGAAAACCTGAAAAACTGTATGCTCCGGGGACGAAGCTCGATTCTTTTTTCGGCCACGCTTCTTCCCATTCAGTATTATAAGCATCTGCTGGGAGGAGATGCGGAGGATTACGAGGTGTACGCCAGATCCGTATTTCATCCGGCCAGACGGGCATTGCTGGTCGCAGGCGATGTAACCAGCAAATACAGCAGACGTTCCGAGGCGGAGTATGAGACAATTACCCGCTACATCGAGGAAATCGTGAAAAACCGGCACGGCAACTATATGGTATTCTGTCCTTCCTATGCCTTCCTGAGGATTATCTATGAGAAATATGCGGAAAACTTTGGGAGAGAGGGCAGAGAATGCCTGCTCCAGAGCGAAGCCATGGGCGAGAGTGACAGGGAGGAATTCCTGAATCGGTTCCGGCGGCCTGAGGATGACAGGATTTTAATCGGATTCTGTGTGCTGGGGGGAATTTTCAGCGAGGGCATTGATTTGAAGAATGACAGTCTGATAGGCGTGATAATAGTGGGAACCGGTCTGCCCCAGGTCAGCAGTGAGAAGGAGATTCTGAAGGCATATTTTGACGGAAAGAGCGAGAGCGGTTTTGACTATGCATATCGTTATCCGGGCATGAACAAAGTACTGCAGGCCGCGGGACGTGTGATTCGTACGGTGGAGGATGTGGGGATTATCGCGCTTCTGGACCACAGATTCCTCCAGTTTGCCTACCGCAGATTATTTCCAAGGGAATGGGAGCAGTTTGAAGCGGTGACGGTGGATACTGTGGCAAAACGGGTGGAGCGTTTCTGGAACGAATGGCTTTGAGGAGACAGATTGAGGAGACAGATTTCAGAAAAATATGGAAATGACATTCGTATTATGTTAAAATGACAGGTGTGTAAATGTGGATAACTCTGTGGATTTTGTGGATTTTTTGCGAAAAAAGCCTGTAAAAAATGACAGACCAATCAAGTTATCCACAGAAAGCCTTAAAAGACCATCAAAAAAATACTGATCCGGTCAATGAGATGTGGATAAGAAACGGAACAAAATTCAGAAGGAAAAGAATGGAGGAAAGAAAATGTGGGCATATGAAAGTGTATTTTATCAGATTTATCCTTTGGGGTTCTGCGGAGCACCCTTTGAAAACGACGGGGTACAGGCCCATCGTATCCTGAAAGTGGCGGACTGGATACCTCATATGAAGAAGCTGGGGATCAATGCGGTTTACTTTTCCCCGGTTTTCGAATCGGATACCCATGGCTATAACACCAGGGATTACAGGAAGCTGGATGTGAGGCTGGGAACCAACGAAGATTTTAAGAAGGTGTGCGCAGCGCTCCATGAGAATGGAATCCGGGTAGTCCTGGACGGTGTGTTCAACCATGTGGGCAGAGGATTCGGTCCTTTTCAGGATGTGCTCCGGAACCGGCAGAATTCGCCGTATGTGAACTGGTTCGGGCGCATTGCGTTCGACGGTAATTCCGGTTACAACGACGGACTGTGGTACGAGGGCTGGGAAGGAAACTATGATCTGGTAAAGCTGAATCTGCATAATGAAGAGGTGGTAAATTATCTTCTGGAAAGTGTGAAGTACTGGGTGGATGAATTTGATATAGACGGACTGCGCCTGGACGTGGCCTACTGCCTGGACGAAGGGTTTGTGCGCAGGCTTCGCAGCTTTACAAATGACCTGAAGGAAGACTTCTTCCTGGTGGGAGAGATGCTCCACGGGGATTACAACCGGCTGATGAATGACCAGATGCTTCACTCGGCCACCAATTATGAGTGCTATAAGGGACTGCACAGCAGCTTCAACAGTATGAACCTTTTTGAGATTGTCCATTCTCTTCTGCGCCAGTTCGGACCGGAGAACTGGACCCTCTATAAAGGAAAGCATCTGCTGTCCTTTGTGGACAACCATGATGTCACCAGAGTGGCCAGCATACTGGGCAATGAAAAGCATCTGCCTTTAATTTACGCCATTGCCTTCGGAATGCCGGGAATTCCCTGTGTCTATTATGGAAGCGAATGGGGAGAGAAGGCGGATAAATCTCAGGGAGATCCCGCACTGCGCCCCTGCTTCGAGGAACCGCAGTGGAACGAACTTACAGACTGGATCAGCGCGCTGAGCCTTGCAAAGAAGGAATCGGAAGCTCTGAACTATGGCTCCTTCCGCTCCATTCTGCTGACCAACAGGCAGTGCATTTTCGAGAGAAAGTCGGAACACGAGCGGGTACTGGTTGCTGTCAATGCAGATGAGAACGCATTTACGGCACATTTTGACGCGGGCTGCGGAATGGCAGTGGATTTGATCACGGGGCAGAAGCATGATTTCGGCGGGGGCAGCGTACTGCCTGGGTACAGCGCATTTTTCTGGAAGATGGAGAGATAAAATCATCTTAAGAAAATATTCAGGATATTTATGATAAATAAGTATTGACAGATAATATTATATGCCGTATAGTATAGCCAACAGCTAATATTATACGGCATATAATATTATGCCAGAAAGGTAGTTTGTTGAAAAATAAAGGGACTGTGCAGGTGGGAGGCATAACCCTGAAAGTGAGGAGCGATTGGATGGTATTTAATACGGGTGCGGCACTTCTGGATGCCATCGTGCTGGCTGTGGTATCCAAGGAACCGGAAGGAACTTACGGGTACAAAATTACCCAGGAAGTCCGACAGGTTATCGAATTGTCAGAGTCTACGCTTTATCCTGTATTGCGCAGGCTGCAGAAGGACGATTGCCTGGAGGTTTATGATATGGAATGTGCGGGCAGGAACAGGCGGTACTACAAGGTAACCAGCAGAGGCTGGGCGCAGCTACAGCTGTACGAGAGCGAATGGCGGTTATACGCAGACAAAATAACAGGATTATTCGAGGGAAGGGTAGGAGTATGAACAGAGCGGATTTTATGAATCAACTGGAAAGCCTGCTTCAAAGCATTACAGCCACGGAGCGGGAAGCGGCAATACAATATTATAATGATTATTTTGACGATGCCGGCAGTGAGAATGAGCAGGCGGTGATCGAGGCTCTGGGGAATCCTGCCAGGGTGGCGGAGAATATCAAGAGGGATTTGTTCGAGAGCGTCTGTGCGGAGAAGGCTGCACGGAAAGTAAAGGCTTCCGACAGAGTGATTATGGAATATGACGGCGGGGCGCAGGACACGGCCGGGCAGCAGAAGGCGGAAGACTTTCGGAAAGTTGGCGGACAGGAGGCAGGCCCGGGACAGAATCCCAGGCAGAGTATCATTACCGACAGTCCGGTCCATGTGCAGAATCCGAATTCTTCCGGTCAGTCCGGATATGCGTCGGGGGGAACTTCGAAAAGTGAGAGAATGCCCGTATGGCTGATTGCGCTGGTGGCAACCATAGCGATTTTCGCGGCACCGGTGCTGTTCGGGGCAGTGATGTCCGTGCTGGGAACACTGTTCGGAGCAGTGGTGGCATGGTTTGCTCTGATATTCGGTTTTGGTTTGACCGCGC
>JAAWLQ010000055.1 GCA_022797995.1 Lachnospiraceae bacterium | reverse complement strand
CAGATGTATGCCGGAGGCGGAGACTTCACGGCGAACATTGATAAGGCAGGCGGAGAAGGAACCGCGGCGTTTGTGGCGGAGGCTATCCGCATTTGCTGTGGGAAATGCGGTGTACAATCCTGATTTTACTGAAAAAGCAGTAATACCCTATAAAAAGAAGGCTGGTAATCACCCAGGTGAGGGGATAACTGAAAATGATGGTGTATATTTCCGGCCTTCTGGGCACGGCCAACGCAATCCACAGTACGCGGATAAGACATATGCCGCTGAGGCAGATCAATGTGGGAATCCAGCAGTCTCCCACACCGCGCAGGGCGCCGGAGAAGATTTCCACACACAGATAGGTAGAGTAAACCGGAGCAAGAAAACGGGTAATCTGTACTCCGATGCGAAGAACTTCCGGATCTGCTGTAAAAAGGCGGAAAATACTTTCACAGCCTGATATCACTGCTGTACTGACCAGCAGTGCGGAGACAATACTCATACAGAGACAGGTGCGGATACCTTTCCGCACCCTTTCTGCTTTACCAGCGCCGTAATTCTGCCCCACAAAGGTAGTGATGGAGATACCGAAGGAGCTGATGGTCATCCAGAAGAAAGCATCCACTTTTCCGTATACAGTCCAGGCGGCAACCGTGTCTGTGCCCTGACCGTTGATGGCAGTCTGGATAATAATATTGGACAGGCTGTACATGACGGACTGCAGGCCCGCAGGGAATCCGATTCGGATAATCCGTCTGAACATTCTATGGTCAAATCGGATTCGACGAAGCTCCAGATGATGCATATCTTTTGTCCGTACCAGAACCCAGAGCACCAACAGAGCGCTCAGCGCCTGGGAACAGATGGTTGCTATCGCTGCGCCTGTGACGCCCAGCCCACAGTATGCCACGAGAAGCAGGTCCAGCAGAATATTGGTAAAGCAGCTGGCAATCAGAAAATAAAGGGGGCGCCTGGAATCCCCCACAGCCCGCAGGATACCGGAGCCTACGTTGTAGATCAGATTCCCGATGATTCCTGCAAAATAGATGCGGATATAGAGTATCGCCAGGTCCAGCACATCAGCCGGCGTATCCATGGCAGTCAGGATAGCAGGTGCGGCCACGATGCCGCCAACCATCATTACCAGCCCGCCCACAATGCTGAAAGCAATGGCTGTATGTACCGCATAATCCACCATCTCGGCTCTCTTAGCGCCGTAATATTGGGAGATGATGACAGTGGCGCCGCTGGCCAGTCCTACAAAAAAGCCCACCAGCAGGTTGATGACCGTTCCGGTCCCTCCGCCTACCGCGGACAGAGCTTCCTTTCCTACAAAGCGGCCTACAATCACTGCATCCGCCGCATTATAGAGCTGCTGAAACAGTGTCCCGAAGAGAATGGGAAAGAAAAACAGGAGCAGCTGTTTCCAGATGACTCCCTCTGTAATCTGATTTTCTTTTGTCTGGTCTGCGTTAGCCATTTTATCTGTAAACCGTCCTTCTTACCGTGAAAGTCCTGTAACTTACTTGCGGAAATCGCGTAATCTTATCAGTAGTGACATTTCCGATTGTAACACTGTTGAGGGAAGTTTTCAATATAAAAGACATTGCTGCCTTGTGTCAGTATTGTACGAAAAACGATAAATCATGTCAATGAATTTTGGAAAACTTATAAGTTATTTTAAGATTTATTTAACACTATTACGATTCACAGAGCAGTTGAATTCAGCAGTGGAAAGTACTATAATACAGGTATGAATCGGAACGATGTATTTCGTACAGGATAGGAAATATTGGAAGTCAATATAAGGCACAGGAGGGTAAGAGATGGAAATGAAAACGGCTGTTCAGAATGAAGAATATCAGGTAATTTCAATAGATGAACATACCTGGCGGATTGAGGACAAAGGCGTTCGCTTTTTTCTGCTGGAGGGTACAGAGAAAGCTTTGTTGATAGACAGCGGAATGCAGGTACATTGTGCGAAAGAGATTGCGGAAGGACTGACGAAGCTGCCCCTTTCTCTTCTGATTACTCACGGAGACCGGGACCATGTGGGCAGCAATGAGGAATTTCCTTCTTTTTACATGCATCCTTCGGAGGCTTCAAATTACTATAATACACAGAAAAAGACGGGCAGGTTTCTCCCAGTGCAGGAAGGGGAAATACTTGACCTGGGAGAGCGACCGCTGGAAATCATTGCTTTGCCCGGGCATACGCCGGGAAGCATCGCGGTGCTGGATAAAAAGAACAGAACGTTGATAAGCGGAGACCCTATACAGGATGGCAATATATTTATGTTCGGCGTCCAGAGGGAGTTCCATGCCTATATACACAGTCTGGAAAAACTGGACCGCTATAAAGAGGATTTCGACCTTATTTATCCGTCCCATGGCAGCTTCCCTGTGAAGCCGGATTTGATTTCCCAGTTGCGGGAGGGTGCGGAGAAGATTCTTTCCGGAGAGCTGGAGGGAGAGGATTTTGAGATGTTCGGAAATCACATTAAGCGGTATAATGTGGGAGTTGCGACGTTTCTGTGTGAATTAGAATAATCGAATATAGGACTGGCTGGAGTTTTAGAAGTTGGTAACATATTTAGAAGAGGTGAGTATAGATGGATGGAAGCAGGTAAAGGCCAGGGTGGCAAATACAAACTGAGTAAAAATTTAACTTTATTTGTAAAGTTTTCTGTGGTAAAATGAATTCAGAGAAAGAGTCAGAAGGGGGAGACTTAGAAAACTAAGGTGGGGAATTCTATATGAAAAGAGGAGATTTTAATAAAGATAGTGAGTTAATTATTGGAATTATTCATACTGTTGGAACAAATTCTGCAGAAATTATTCAATGTATTATTGATAGTCTGAATAAATTTCGATATTCCAGTGAAGTAATAAAAGTATCAAAAGAAATTTTAGTGCAATTTGGGACAGAGGCGCCGTGTTTTTCTGGTGAATATGACAGAATTCATTTCTTTATGGATAAGGGAAACACTATTCGAGATAAGACAGAGGATGATGCAATCCTTATGAAGGGTGTTTGCGCATATATTTATAATAAGTATAGATTAAATAGTGAAGAAGCTCCACAATTGAGAAGAGCATATATTATAGATTCAATTAAACATCCGGATGAAGTTGAATTCTTAAGGCAGACATATGGTGATGGGTTTCATTTAATAGGAATTTCCGATACCTATGAAAGAAGAAAATCATTTTTAATGGACCGGAAAAACATGTCAGAAGAACAAGCTGAACGGATTTTGGATAGAGATAATAATGAAAAAGAAAAAAATGGCCAACATACAGGAGATGCATATCAACAATCTGATTACTTTATTAATGCCGGTGACAGCCGGGATGAAATGCAGGAAAATGTTTTTCGCTTGTTAGACTTACTATTTGGAAATCCATTTATCTCCCCAACATTTGAGGAATATGCAATGTTTAGAGCTTATGTAGCTTCTCTTAGATCTGCGGATTTATCCAGACAGATTGGTGTGGTGGTTACAAGAGGAGATGAAGTTCTTGCGGAAGGTGTTAATGATTGTCCCAAAGCTTTTGGTGGTTTATATTGGCCAGTTTATAAAAATGGTAAATATTTAGATGAAAAACAGGGAAGAGATTATACCTTGGGTTATGATTCCAATAAAATTGAGCAGAAAAAAATAGTTGAAGACATTTTAGTAGAGCTTGGCTTAGAACTTTCTAATGAAAATATTAAAAAGATAAAAGCGACAGGAATAGGGGCTTTAACTGAATTTGGTAGAGTCGTACATGGAGAGATGGAAGCACTGTTGATGTGTGCTCGAAATGGTATTTCTACTAAGGGATGTTCTATGTATATGACTACATTTCCATGTCATAATTGTGCGAAGCATATTATTGCTGCCGGAATAAAAAAGGTAGTGTATATTGAGCCTTACCCCAAAAGCAAGGCTTTAGATTTTTATAAAAATGAAATTTCGCAAAATGAACAAGATCAAAACGATAAAGTGGTTTTTTCTGCATTTAAGGGTGTAGGCCCTCACCGTTTTGTTGACTTGTTTTCAATGCAATCAATTAGGTGGTATTCCAGAACAAGAAAAAATAAGGATGGGTATATAGTTCAATGGAACAGGGGTGAAGCTAATTTGCGAAATCCTATGGCATTGTTAAGCTATATAGAGATGGAGAGAAGTGCATACAAACAATATGCCGAAGAGATTGCAGGTATAGGAAAGGAAAATGAAGATGGCAGAAAAAACAGTAACTAAGTTTGGAGAAAAAAGCTGGAACCCACAGGAGGCTTATGAGAGAGTGAATCATATGATCAATAATGATTGGCCAGATTGGAAGAAGAAAGCTTATAATGAAACGTTTGCCACATCAAAACATGCGGAAAAGTTATTGATTAATAACCGGTAAGCTCTTACTTCTAAATTATTTAGAGGCATAATAAAATGCATTTAGCAATATTGATGTAATGTTAGAAAAATTGTCCATGAGAATAAAAAAGTCACTGCTTTGGAAAGAGGTTACGGAGCAGTGACTATTTAAATTAGACGCTGATTATTGCGATATAACAGAAATAAAAAAGATTTGAGCAGGTACGAAGAGAAGGCAGGTAGCATAAGTATGCCGCAGGGATATGACAACGAAATCTTATATCATTACACAGACTTTCAGGCGCTGGACGGAATTCTCCACAGCGCCCAGCTTCGTGTGAACAATATTCTGAATATGAACGATGCGGCGGAGATGCGCTACTTTATGACAGGACTCTGTGACGCGGTGGTAAAGCGGCTGGAGGAGGAAGGGGATACCGGACGGGGAGAGCAGGTCCGGGCCCTTTTTGAGAAAGAGCTGAAAAAGGAATTCTACTATTCCGCCTATGCCGCCTGCTTCTCACTGTATCGGGATGATGCGGCCCAATGGGAGCGGTACGGGAACAGGGGAAGAGGCGTATGTATTGCATTTCAGGGGGAGCATCTGCAGAAGATGGCCCAGGGAGCGTTGTCTTTGCAGAGGGTTTTCTATCAGGATGATATGGCGGCCCACAAGCTGACAGGTATATTTTATCGCCTGATGAAACGGGAGAAGGATCTGACAAAGGCAAGTCCCGATGTGGAAAAGGCCATGAACTATGCCTGGAGCTGTTCCGCGGCGTTCAAGCACCCTTCCTTTTTCTCTGAGCGGGAAGTGCGGCTGGTAGTCTCACCGTTTGTAAAGGAACATTTAGAGGTGAAGCCCTGTTACCATATCAGTGTGGAGCGGATCAAAAAATATTACCCGCTGGATTTGATGTCTATGTGCCGGAAAATCGGAATCGGAATGGAGGACCTGATAGCGGAGATTATCATCGGGCCGGAATCTACCCAGGCGAAATATATCCTCCAGGATTATCTGCGGGATAACGGCCTGAGCGGGCTGGCGGAAAAGGTTTCTCATTCCAAATGTCCGCTGAGGAGATCTCCAAAATAAACCTATCCTTTGCGTGGATTTTCACAGAAAAGTTACAGGACTGTCATAGTAAATAGAATAAAGAGAACGAGAAGAGCAAACAGGGAGAAGCACAAATCTATGGAAGAGCATCGTATTGCAGTTATATCAGACACACATGGCATTCTGCGGCCGGAGGCAGTGGCTGTTCTGAAAACCTGTGAAGTGATTCTTCACGCAGGTGATTTTGACAATGAAGGGATATGGAAGGATTTGAAAGAAATCGGTCCTGTATATGCGGTTAGGGGAAATGTGGATAAGGACTGGGCAGATGATTTTCCGGAGGAACTGCCGTATGAAAGAGAATTTTCCCTTTATGGGTTCAGAATTTATATGATTCACAATAGAAAACAGGCCAGGAAGGATTTATCCGGTATCGACATGGTAGTCTTCGGCCATTCCCATGAATATGAGGAAAACAAAAAGGGAGAGGTGACGTATCTCAATCCCGGCAGCTGCGGACAAAAACGCTTTCATCTGCCGCTTACCATGATGGTGCTCACCTTTTATCCGGAGAACCACCAGTTCCGTACGGAGAAAATTGACTGCAATCCGGCGGTTCCTGACGTGTCGGCGGAAAAAGCGTCACCGAAACCCTTCGGCGGATTTTTCGGCAAAAAGAAATCCATGCCCTCGGCCGGTAAAATGAATAAGCTGATTCAGAAAATCATAAAAGAAGTAGATGCCGGGAAGTCTGTTGAGGAGATTGCAAAAAAGAATCATTTGGATATGGAGCTGACGGAACAGATCTGCCGTATTTATGTGACGCATCCAGGCGTAGATGTTGACGGAGTTATGGACAGAATGGAAAGAAAAGGCTTATAATATTGCAGGGTATACTCTCACAAATCCTTGAAATACTAAATAAAAAAGCAGAAAGGAAAACCTGCCCGGTAAAGGCAGGCGGTGAGAGAAATATGGTATACACAGATACGGTAAAATTACTTCGGGAATGTGATGCGGGGACAAAAATGGCGGTGACTTCTATCGATGAAGTGCTGGACAAGGTCCGGGATACGGAGATGAAGCAGCTGCTCCAGGAGAGCAAGGACCATCACGAAAAGCTGGGAGATGAGATTCATTCTCTGTTGAACAGCCATGGAACGGAAGAAAAAGAGCCGACAGCCATAGCCAAAGGAATGTCCTGGATGAAGACCAATGTGAAGATGGGTATGGATGACAGTGATGCCACAGTGGCGGACCTGATTACGGATGGATGTAATATGGGAGTTAAGTCTCTGAACAGATACCTGAATCAATATAAGGCGGCGGACAATAAGTCGAAGAATATCAGTACTAAGCTGATTTCCATCGAAGAAAAGTTATGTAAGGATCTGAGTAAATATCTATAACCAGTTTCACCTGTTGTATTTAGTGGTATTCGGGAAGACGGCCAAAGTTGTGAGAGCGTGACAGACAGAATCAGGCAGATATTATGGCAGAAGCTACAAAATAAATATGCGTAACAGTCCAGACAGATTAAGAGGCAGTTACAGATAAATATATAGATAAGGAGCATACAATGGCAGAAAAACAAAAGATAAACAGGGAAGATGTAAAGATTTTATTTGACTCTCCTTATATCCGCGTGGCGGATCTGCAGTATGCGCCGGGCAGGCATTATTATGATGCAACCCGGCGGTCCATAGAAGAGCTGACTGCGACAAAGTCAGACGAAGAATTCCAGAATATGCTTCCGGATGCGGTAAGCTGTATCGTGATTCTGGATACACCGGGAGAAGAGCCAAGGCTGCTGCTTTCTTATGAGTTCAGGTATCCGGCCGGGCAGTTTCTGCTCAGTGTGCCGGCAGGATTGATAGACAAGGAAGACAGAGCAAAGCAAGATCCGCTCCTCACTACGGCTCTGCGGGAAATTAAAGAGGAGACCGGGCTGGAAACGGCAGCAGGAGATGCTGTGTTTACAGTCAATCCGCTGCTTTTCTCCACTCCGGGAATGACGGATGAAAGCAATGCTATAGTGTGCGTGGTCCTTCATTCTGCGGATCTGTCCACTCTGTCTCAGGAGGGAGCGGTGGGAAGCGAACTATTTGACGGTTTTGCACTTCTCACAAAAGCGGATGCCATGGAGGCCATTTGGAAAGGCCGCGACGCCCGGGGGAACTTCTACCCACTATACACCTGGGCGGCGCTGATGTTTTTTGTATCGGATATGTGGAAGGAGCAGGATTCTTTTCACTCGTAACGGTTCCACATTCCCTATTGACGGATTTTATTCTTCATAAAGAGGGGACTGTACTCAGCCACATCAGGAAAGCAGACTGGCAGGTTGTATAATCAACTCAGGAAAAATACATACGGAAATATCATCATTAAAACTGTACTGGCAGGTGTTTTTCTCGTACTCGAAATCATAAACGTTTACAGTTCTGGTGATGGGATTTATAATCCAGTATTCCCGCACACCTGCTGTCCGGTATTTAAAAAGTTTTATACCATAGTCCATTTGCTGAGTGGAAGGCGAGATAATCTCGATAATCCAGTCAGGTGCTCCGTTACATCCCCGATCATCCAGCTTTGATTGATCGCAGATAACGGAAATGTCAGGTTCCACATAATTTCGGTCATCCTGATTCAGGAGTACTGCGAATGGGGCGGGGTAGACCAGACAGCTTCCATTTTTGGCTCTGATAAAATCATGAATTCTGGCGGAAAGATTCATGACCAGATGCTGATGGATTCTGACAGGCGGGGCCATATCATAAATATGCCCATCAATCAGTTCGGCCCTTTGACCCTCCGGAAGGGCATAAATATCGTCCAGTGTATAAAGATTTTCCTGTGCTAATGCCATCTTAATCTTTCCTTTCTGATGATAACAAAGGTGAGCGTTCGAAAGCAGATTTTATTATCTAAGAACTATGATAGAATCAAAAACAGATTCTATCATCTAAATACTATCATAAAATATAATTTGTATTGTTTCAAGAAAAATAAGCAGTTTTTAAAAATATCCTACAATATTAATTTCAGGGAGAAATAGCAGGAGACACTTAAAATTATATAAATTTATCCATATCCTGTGGTAGGAGCAACAAATATCTGATATCATAGATTCAGACTGACAGAAAATGGTTTCAAAAATGAGTAAAAGAGGTGATGCGGATTGAACCAAAAACTGAAGGAAAAGATTCTGGAATCCCTGTCCGCCGTGCTTCCCATAACGGGAATCGTCCTGTTGCTCAGCATTCTGCTGGTGCCGATAGATCTGGGAACTATGGTGATGTTCCTGGTGGGTGCGATTCTGCTGGTGGTGGGAATGGGATTCTTTCAGCTCGGGGCGGAGATGTCCATGACGCCGCTGGGAGAAGGTATCGGCGTACAGATATCCAAAGCCCGGAAGATTCCGCTGATCTTTCTGATTGGATTTTCCATGGGTGCGATTATTACCATCTCCGAACCGGATCTCCAGGTGCTGGCGGAGCAGGTGCCGTCCATCCCCAACCTGACCCTGATTCTGACGGTGGCGGTAGGGGTAGGAATTTTCCTGGCGGTGGCCATTATCAGAATTTTATTCCAGATTAATCTGTCAACCATATTGATTGTGCTGTATTTGGCTTTGATAGGAGTCTCCTTCTTCGTATCAAAAGATTTCCTGGCGGTGGCTTTCGACTCCGGCGGTGTGACCACAGGCCCCATGACTGTTCCTTTCATCATGGCTATGGGTGTGGGTCTTGCTTCGGTCCGCGGTGACAGAAACGCTTCCAGCGACAGTTTCGGTCTGGTGGCATTGTCCAGCGTGGGACCCATTCTGGCGGTGCTGATTCTGGGAATGTTTTTCAATCCCAGTGAGGCCGCATATGCAGCCTCCGGTGTTGCACATGTGAGTACCACCCGGGATGTAGTGAAGGAATTTCTCTTCAGTATGCCGCCTTATGTGCGGGAGGTTCTGATATCCCTGGTGCCTGTGGCGGCTGTGTTCGTATTCTTTCAGTTGTTTACACATCGTTATCCGCGCAGGCAGGTGAAGCGTGTGACGGTAGGTTTTGGGTATACATATATTGGGCTGGTGCTTTTCCTGTGCGGCGTCAATGTGGGCTTTGCCCCGGTGGGTTCTCTGTTGGGGAATGAGATTGCGTCCGAGGCCTGGAAATGGCTGCTGGTACCTATCGGTATGCTGATTGGTTATTATATTGTAAAGGCGGAGCCGGCTATCCAGGTGTTGAATCGTCAAGTAGAGGGTGTGACTAACGGCTCAGTGTCGGCCAGAGCTATGAACCTGTGTATGTCTCTGGGGGTGTCGGCCAGCGTGGGCCTGTCCATGATGCGGGTGTTGACCGGTCTGCCTATACACTGGATTATCATCCCTGGCTACATTATTGCGTTGATTTTGTCCAGATTTGTGCCGAAGATGTTCGTTGGTATTGCATTCGACTCCGGCGGCGTGGCCAGCGGACCCATGACCACCACATTCCTGCTTCCGCTGAGCATAGGAGCCTGTGATGCCGTGGAGGGAAATCTAATGACAGATGCTTTCGGCGTGGTGGCGCTGGTGGCACTTACGCCGCTGATTGCTATTCAGCTGATGGGTATCGTATACCAGTACAGACTGAAGGCGGAAGGCCAGATGCCTGTACAGGAGGCAGTATTTACGGATGCTATGGATGACATCTTTGAATTTGAGGAGGGCAGTGTAAATGGCGGACAATCATAAAAAGGCGGCGTTCCGGATGTTGCTTCTCATTGCCACACCAAAGCTGGTGAATAAGGCAGTCGGATTGTTTAAGGAATGCAATGTTCCCACGCAGTATATTTTTCACGCCCAGGGAACTGCTACCAGTGAGGTCATGGATATGCTGGGCCTGGACGGTGTGGACAAAAATATTCTGATGGGCATGATGCCGAAGGATTTTGCCGATGAAATGCTGAAAAAGCTGCGGAAAAAGCTGCATCTGGGAATGCCGAATACCGGTATTGCCTTTACGATTCGGATGTCCGGCAGCAGTGGTCACCTAATGCAATTGATTGAGAGTCTGGAACCGGAAGAGAAGAAACTTGTGGAGAGGAATGATACGGATATGACGGATAACGAGTACAGCATGATTATGGCCATTGTGAATCAGGGATTCAGCGAGGATGTAATGAATGCGGCCAGGCCCAAAGGCGCTTCCGGCGGCACAGTGTTCCACAGCAGACGGATCGGAAGTCAGGAGGCAATGAAGTTCTGGAAGATCAGCGTGCAGGAGGAGAGAGAGGTGGTCATGATCCTGGCCCAGAAGGAGGATAAGCTGGCCATCATGCAGGAGATCGGCAAACAATGCGGGATGCACAGCAAGGCTCAGGGAATTGTCATGTCCCTGCCTGTGGACAGCATTGCAGGGCTGGACTGATTGTAAGGAGTTTCATCAGCTGGGGAAGGGATTCCCATTACACATGGCAATCAAATCTTTACAATAAGGAAAGCCTAATGCTCATTGATTTCATATAGATACAGGTTTCCCTTTTTCCCTGTCCGTGTTACTGTCTCCACATGATAGAGAATATTCAGGACCACCTGGGCCAGGGAGAGGGAAATGTGTGCCGCCGCGGCGAACTCCCGGGAGGTGAAGGCACCATCCAGCTCCGGGGGAACAAACTGCATGTAGTCCTGCAGGCAGTCGATTTCAAATTCCCGTACAAGTTCGGTGGGAATGCGGTCATATTTGGTTGCTTTCCGTCTCCTGCTTTTGGGACGGCTGCTCAGGAGCTTGTATTCTTCCACATCCATCAGGACCAGCCGCAGCCGGAGATTGGGGTCTTTCAGGTACATTTTAATTTTATACAGTTCGGGGAAAACCACATAGGGATTGCCTTTTACCGGGGATTTGCGCTTTCTGCTCAGCTCCCCGGTTTCTTCGTCTATCCAGATAATTCTGGTCTCCCGGGGAATGGGGTAGACGATGGTCACAGGGTACAGAGGCAGAAAGGCGCCCAGCTTCCCCCGCATTTTGTCAAACTGCCGGGTCTGAATCTCTATGATTTCACCCTCTGCGTAAATATCGGCAATGTAATTTTCTATGGGGATTTCCTGCCTGTCCTCGTCAGGCTCATAATAATTTTTCAAAATGGCATGAACAGTTTTTTCAGACAGCGTGCCGATACCGAAACGCTGCCTGTCGATTCCTATGACTTTTCTCTTTGCTTCTTCAAAACTTCTCTTGTCCGGCATATTTATCCTCACTGCACCCTTGAACAACGATTTTCCTGTATCGTGTCTTGTGAGACGTGGACGGACGATACTTTTGTATTATAGCAGATTTGGGACAGAAATGACACATGCTTTTATTTAGGCCGCCTGTTCCTGTGTCATACCCTTTTCATTTCGTGCATTTTTAAGCCTGCTTCCAATTTCCATATTTCATCCACCTTTATTTTGCCTCGATAAGAAGCATACCCAATATACAATATCCCTGAATGCTTTTCTATCAATTTGCCTTTACATTGTAAGGAAAGGATGTCAAAATCCTTTGACAATGCCCGGAAATGCGGGAAATAAAACACATAAAAAGTATAGCATAAAATATACGGGAAAGGGGAAATAGACGGACATTTTGTGTGTCCGACTTACAGAAATAAAAAGCAGCTTATAAAACGTTGTGACAAACCATGGAAATTTTCGCGGAAAACAAGAGAGTCCATGATTTTTTTGTAGAATAACGAGAGCAAAAATGATTATACATCAGAAAATGTATTTCGAAGAAAAATATACCTTGACAGACGAGGTATATTGTAATATAGTATAAAAGAAAACCGGGACCATAAATGTCCGGGTACTGCGGTACAGAGACAAAATGAGAAAAGGAGGCGGAACATGTCAATTACATCAGACATCCTTCGGGGACATACAGAAGCCATTATATTGGCTCATCTTCTGGAGAAGGATAGTTATGGATATCAGATTAACAAGGATATCATGAAAAAGACGGATAATCGCTGTGAGCTGAAGGAAGCTACTTTGTATTCCGCTTTTCGCAGACTGGAACAGGCTGGCTGTATACGCACTTACTGGGGAGATGAGACAGTGGGAGCCAGACGCCGGTATTATTCCATCACGGAGGAAGGGCGCAAAGCTTATCAGTCCTACAAGCGGGACTGGGAAGAGGCAAAGGAGATGATTGACCAGCTGCTGGAGTAGACAGTTTATCGGTGCCATCGAGACTGCCTGCCAGCGGGTACACACCCGTAAGCCTGTGGTCGATGCCGGTATACCAGGCCTGCCAGTATAACCAGGGTATGGTAAGGAAGAGATGAAATAAATGACTCAGTGCTATGCGCCGCAGAAGAAATGAAAAGAAGAAAACGGAGGATTCCGGCGGCGGGAAAGGAAAATAAAATGGAAGCAAGAATCAGAAAACATATTGACGGACTCTTTAAGGATGCCCCGAAGACCAGGAAGGCCATGGAGCTGAAAGAAGAGATGATTCAGAATACGATGGAGAAATATCAGGATCTGGTGGGGGATGGATTTCAGGAAGAAGATGCTTACCAGAATGTCATCAATTCTATCGGAGATGTGACAGAACTGTTCGGAGAACTGGAAGAGAAAAATCTGCTGAATCTGCCGGAGGATCTTCGACGGAGAAGAGCCATGTTAAAGAGCATTGCCGTGGGATTGTATATTTTCGCGGGTGCTATGTTTATAACAGGTATGGCAGTAGTAGATTTCTATCTTTCCATGATGCAGGAAGCAGGCATGCTGGTCTTCGTCGCGACGATTTTTCTCTGCATTCCGCCTACCTGTATGCTGGTATATGCGGCTAATATGTATCCTGCATTCAGTAAAAAGGAGGAGAACCTGGTGGAAACCTATAAGGAAGCCGTACATGCCAGGAACAAAAGGAAAGCGGTTAAGGTTTCCGTCGGGGTCATTATCTGGCTGGTGACAATAACCATTTATTTTATCATCAGCTTTGCAACCTTCAAGTGGCAGGTGACATGGATTACTTTCCTGATCGGAGCCTGCGCACAGGCAATTGCAGAACTCGTCTTCAACCTCCGCCAGAGCGAATGAGGGGACGGGAAGGAGAACGCGCTGCCCGGATAGAAGCGGAACTTTTAACTGTTAAACAGTATAAAGAAAGGAAACAGCGCATATTTTAACAACGCCTGGAAAATTTTATGAACGCTCTATGTTCAGAAAATTTTCCACAGGGGAAGGCGTTGATTGAATATGCGCGGAACTCAAATAAGAAAGGAAACAGCGGGACTCAAATAATGAAAAAACTGAAAATAACGACCATCGTTTTCCTGGCCGGGGCAGCCATATGCCTGTGTGCCATATTAATCCTTCTCCTGACCTCCGACCGGGGATTCGGCTTCGGAGGAGAGGAGTATAAAGACTATTCTCTGGTATTGGAAAAAGAATTTGACCCGGCAGACATAAAGAGTCTGAAAATTGAATATGGAATGAACAGCAATGATGTGATTTTCTGTCAGGGAACGGGAGAATCCATTGTTGTGCGTGAATATCTGAACTTTAAACCGAAAGAAAATCAGCTTTCCACGGTAGAGCAGGACGGTTCGGAGCTTCACATAAAGGGCGCAAGGAGAAACTCCTTCTTTTTCTTTTCTTTCCGGCCGAGAAACTCCTATACAGAGATTTATCTGCCGGAGGGTTTTGCGGAGGGGACGGGGCTTCG